>JACMIO010000111.1 GCA_014381105.1 bacterium
AGGACATTGAATAGGAACTGTCCCGTTACCTCCCCAATTTCCTTTCATTAAGGACAGCTGTTTCTCACTATTAATTACAAAATCGGGATATTTTCTTCTAAGGTCTATGAGTTGGTCTACCAGATCATTTCGTAGTTTTCCAAATTCTAACCAGAGAGGATCTCCTTTCTTGAATGGTGTGTGAAACTGAAATCCTATCTTGTTGACTTTTCCAACCCACTCTTCAGCCAAGTTAACGGCCGTTGCGTAATTGGCGGAATTGATAGTCATTGTGATCCAAATATCTTTCCAGGCAGGTTTGCCATTCCGAGGGGGTCCTTCTATGTACTCCATAATGTTGGTTTTGGTTTTGGCATAGGAACCTTTTCCCTTAATAGTATCGTGAGCTTTTTCAGTCCCATCTAATGATACCCAGTAAAAGTAAAGATTTTTGATCCTTCTCAGAGGAAAATAGCCATTTGTGACCACACAGATCCTTCTGGGCATCTCTTCACAAAATACATCTATGATCTCTGGCCTCATAGTTGGCTCTCCCCCAACCAATGTAACAACAAAAAGATTTTGCTTCTTGAATGTTTTTCTGAGTGTTGCCCTCCAGTCCTCTACACTTAAATCTTCATTGTCTTCTTTTCTATTTAGCCACCAATAGCAATGAGAGCAATGAAGGTTACAAACATTAATTATGTCGGCAGAGCCGTATAGCGCTGGCTTTGAATGAAATAACTTGATTCCAATTATTTTCCTAAAAATGCTGACGTAAAGCGGTATCTCTCGAACTATGTCGGTTATTCCACGACCATAAACTAGATCCAACCATGTACAATTCTAATTGCATGCGTAATTAATAAAAGTTAGATCTTATGGCTGAAAGCTTATGGTTTCCTCGTCCAGATATCTCATCAGGTCATTTCCAGTAGTGGTAAATTGCTAACTATGTGATGGTAAGAACAGATTAAGACTATTTGGAATTCATTATTTTCAAAGCATTACGATTTAGTAAATTTCTAGGTTCCTAAATTTATAATATACAGGAACCCCTCTTGTTACCGAGATTAGATAGGCTTAAATGCATAACGACTCCAATTGGATTTGATGTTAAAGAAAGTGAATATGCAAGTGACGTTAGGATATGAGTCATTATTGTAAGCTCTTCGAAGATTTATCCGTTGCTCTACAAAAGTAAAGTTAAGTTTACTGATACGAGAAACTTTTTACTCTGCGAATCATGTCATTGGTGTGCTACATCATTCACCAACTTTATGATTCCCGATACTTGTCCTTTGTGTAGTAATAATCACATAGAATCAATGCCTATATCGGCTCACGAATCATACAGATTGGCTTATGATCATATTCATGGTTTGACCCTGGAATTTTGGTTTGATTCAACTACGGTGTCTGACATTGTTGCAAAAACCTGTGAATGTGAAAACAGAGGAAGAAAAGTAACGTATTCGTTGATCGATACCTACCATAGTCTATGTCATGATAAGAAGGATTTGATATTAGGACAGATTGAAGCATGTCAAAGGTTGGTGAAATACATAGCAAAGGACGGTAGAGATGAGATAGATAGACAAGCTATATTGAGCGAAATAGATGAATTGAAAATGGTCTTGGACCTAATTCAGTAAATTATTATTTTATTGTTGTTACTAACGTGGAGCATTCAAATCTAGTGTATGTTTCAATATACCATTTCTTGGTTTTAGTAATTATATCTGCTAAATG
>JACMIO010000112.1 GCA_014381105.1 bacterium
TAACCTAGAACGCGTAATTGCCCTGTAATGAACTCTTTCTTGGTCATGAACTTTCCCGGAGAATAAGTAGAATCTGAGGTCCCCGCTGTTATATGCATTGTAACACCTATGTTAGCCCAGCCCATGCCCCAGGTATAATCCCCTATAAAATCATTAAATGCATGACTCCTAACAGATTTTTCAGCATCAGAATCATTATATCCAATAGATTTAAGCAACATCGTAAGTCCTATTATTCTATTCAGTGGCGCTTGTAGCTCACTCTCAGAAATGTTCGATAACAGTTCAAGCTTAAATAATTTAGCTGCAGCAGTGTCCACATTTTCTGCAGCAATATCTGTATTCACAATAGGTATCGTAGTGGCTAGTATTAATAGAACTGAAACCAAATGGGATAACTTTTTCACCGAAGTTCCTCCTTTTAATTAACAATTGATAACTTAATCGGTGTAGCAGAAACCATATTCCCGGCATCATCAATGACATTGCTGCAGATCAACGTCCATTCACCGGTTTCTAGTGATTCTGTTGGAACGATAACAAAAGAAGTATCCAGAGTATTCATAGAAGATCTTTTAATATGACCAGCAACATTCTTCGATCCTTGCGTAAAAATAAAGGTTGGTGAAAGTAATTCTTCCTGAGTTGATCCCATTATACGGGGTGTAAAATCTAATTGGGTTTCCCAATCATTCTCTCCAAAAAATTGAATTGGCTCATTCCATATAAGTTTAATCTGTTGACCAGAAAAACTTGTCTCATAATTACTTTGTGTTTTGGTCACGCTTAAAATATAAGGTGCTGAAGTGTCTTGCAATAACGTTATGGGAACCTGCGTATTTAGAAGTTGATTACCCCAATGATCATAAATATACTTTCCATTAAATGTTACTTTATAAGGATTTTGTGCGCTATCCCAGTAATTTGACGACTGATCCTTTCCATCAAAATATACTGTCCAATCATTTGTAAACTTTATTAAAAATTCTGTTTTTAGGGAATCTTTGTTGCTAACTTCTGTAACAACATAATCTACACCATTTATTAATTCCGTTTTTTCAATATCTCCAAGGTTTAATTCTATCCAATCTTTACTGTTGCAAATTACTGGTTCACTAAACTTAACCAGCCATTGCTCCGGGGACATTACCACTACATTGACCGTAGGTGCTTGAATATCTGCAACCACTTGGAACGCAAGTGAATCCGATAGAAGCAAATTCTTTTGATCTGTATTGGCTGCACAGTCACCAATCCCGGTGACACTTAAGTTATGTGCACCCTGTGACAAGCTTTCACTATCATCTAGTTCAATATATATCCGATTGCGATAGTCAATTGAATTTGCCGAATCATACCCTTCAACATATAAATGCTTGAGAAGTATCAAATTATTTTGCTGTGCGAAATTCTTCTCAGCTAAGGTAGCCGGACTATTGGGGTTCTTTATCAAGAAAAGTTGTTTTCCATCAATGGTAAAGTGATTGTTTATTGCCAAGGAGGTAGGTTTAATATTGTCGGTATTTCTTATGCCTTCAACTAAAGTGTCACATACATTTTCTGAACAAAACACCTCAAATTTACGACTATTCATAACAGCAACCGATTCAACGTCAACCTTTGTGGTATCATTCATATAAAACACTTCATTTTGAAAGTCTGTAACGATAATAGGTTCGATATTAGAACTCAAACTAAACAAATGAGCCGAATTATCCCGAATTTTCAAATCACTGCTCCATAAAAATTCTAGCACGTTACTGGATTCTTGTAGAATATCCA
>JACMIO010000113.1 GCA_014381105.1 bacterium
ACCTTTGACAATTTTGATGTCCAGGTCATTTTTGATTTTGTATTTTTTAGCTATTTTCATTACTGATATACTTGCCGTATTTTCCTCAGCCAGAGAAGGTATTTTACTATAAATATTTTCTACTGTGATTCTTATTTTTCCACTCTTTGTTGCTAATTTGCTGATAGATACAGTATCATAGAAAAGATCGAGTCCTAGTCCGAAGACATCAAACCCCGGGCCTAGGTTGGCCGTTGATGATGGCGCCTTTGCTTTACAAAAATCCAAAGTTTCTTTCATTCCTGATTCTAATCTCCTTTTTCTTCACCAAGGTTTAGTACCCTTGATAGGGCCGCAGTAAGATTTACCATTCCACTCATTGTTAAACTTGAAATAAGAATTGGGTTTTGCATTAGTTTATTCTTGTGAAGAGCCTGTAAAAGATCCTTACTCAAGATTGAATGCTCAACATTCTTTTCGTTATGGAGTGAATCTTCCAGATAGGATCTAGAGGACCATCTAATTATGTCTTGTAGCTTATCAATTACCAGATCTCTTTTTGTCATCACATCTATCTGTGAAATATTCAATCGAAGTCTTACAGATGTTGCCAATAGCGCAATAGAAATGAAATTGATTGGTGAAGTTGACGCGAGAATTCCGTCGAAGGTAAATATGTTTATTTTATTATCGGATTGAAAATTTGAAACAAAATAGGGTCCACTTGCTCTAAAAATGAAAAGTTCTATTTGACCAGGGGTATCTACTATCACAAAATCTGGATTCAAATTATAAACTTCCTCTTGTATTTCGTCTAATTTTGTAGCTATCATATCTGCAGCCATAATGAGCGCGCCATTTGGTCCCAAACCATGCTCAGACATTATATTGTCTATGTCGATATAATTTCTCACATCAACATCGGGTTCATAAGGCAATGAAATAACGCCTGGATCAAGATTCAATGAGACTGGATAATAGCTATTATCTTTATACCACTGAACAATTTTGGATGTAAGATGCGATTTTCCGGACCCTGCTGTCCCAGTAATAAAAATGGTTTCCAAACAAACTTCAAACAAACAGTGAATATATTAATTCTATTGATTATTATATGACCTTCTATTATTTTGCATTGAGTAGGCTTGAAATGGAGATTAATTGCAGTTGCCGTGAGCCTTATTCCATTTTTATTACTATTTACATTTACACCCGTTTCTCCAGCTGATGTTTTCTCAGTCGGGCCAATACCATTCCTTCTTTCAGTTTCGGCTGTTATGGTTAGAATCTTGTTACAAGCCTATAGGTTTAGGTATTTTATTAACCACTTCATCGGACCAAATTATAGCACGACTCTCAAAACTATGAATGCGCGAATTGCCGGGGAATTTGTCACACAAACCACTCCCTCGTTTATAGGTGGTGAAATAGTAAGGATTGCTTGGCTAATCAAGAACGGAGTTCCAGCGGGCAAAGCGGCTTGGGTTGCTACTGCAGAAATAATAGCTGACGTCTTTGCAGGCAGTATTTTGGCATTTATAGCGGGAGGCGTGGCCATTTTCGGTGGTGGTTCTTTTATTGGTATTTTGGTCATTGTAGTTGCCATCCCAACTTTTTGCTTTTGGATTCTTGTTGTTATCCTGTCTGCAAACAGGAACATGCAGCTGCCAAAATTTGCTCTCGGATTGATAAATAAATTCTTGTCAAAGGAAAGATCAGATCGTCTCATAAATTCAACAAATATTGCCTTAGCAGATCTTTGCAAGATGAGCAGAGAAAATTTTACTTCGTTTAACTCAGTAAAGGTCCTTTCTGTAGGAATGGCAATAACTTTTGTAGCCTTTGCTTTTCAGGGTATTTCGTTTTTGGTACTTGCTGATTCTGTTGGTCACCATGTTGGATTTTTCCAATCATTTATGGCCACTTCAGCATCTACTGCCTTATCGACCCTACCTATTACGATAGGAGGATCCGGCTTGGCAGAATTGGGCGTCTGGGCGTATATCACAAATATTAGTACTATTCCGAATCTGACGGATGTACTCAATTCCTCTCAATTATCTGTAATTATTGCTTGGAGGATTGCTACTTATCATGTTCCCCTCGTTGTAATGTGGATTGCTCTGATGAGAATTACAATTGGTAAGGATTCTATCGCAAATCAGATCAAATCTAAGAATTTTGATAACAGCTAGAATAATAGAGAAGGAATGCTCTACTATGACAGAGGATCTGTAATGAATAAATTGAAAGGGAAAACAGTTGTAGTAACTGGGGCATCTTCGGGTATAGGGAGATCAACAGTTTTAGATTTTGCAAAACAACAGGTCAAAGCAATTATACTTGTTTCTAGAAACAAGGAACGTATGTCTCAAGTTTCATCAGAAATTGCTGATAAATGTGAATCCATGCTCCTTTCCTGTGATGTGTCTAATAAGTCCGAAGTAACAAAGATGGCCAATGATGTGCTCTCAGTTTATGATCATGTTGACATATTGGTAAATAATGCTGGAGTTGGAATATTGGGAAAAGTAACAGACCAATCAATAGAGGAAATAGAACAAGTAACCAAAACAAATTACCTTGGAATGGTTTATTGTACTAAGGTATTTCTTGATTCTATGTTAAGAAAAAACAGCGGACACATAATAAATGTCGCGTCGCTTGCAGCAAGCTTTGGAATTCCTGGTTTGGCTGCATACTGTGGATCAAAATTTGCAATACTTGGATTTTCCGAGTCGCTTAAACACGAATTGCACGGAACTGGAGTCAGAATTACCGTGGTAAGCCCTATAGGAGTAAAGACAAATTTTTTTCAACATCCATCTTTTGGTAATAAGTTCAAAAATAGGGAACGATTTTACTTGGATCCGCATTCTGTTTCCAAAGCAATCATAAGAGCATCGACGTCAAATAGATTGGAAATTGTTGTGCCATTTTACATGAGAGGCGGGGTATGGTTAAAGAATACGATACCATATTTAGTAAATCCAGTTGTTGGAGCTTCTTTTAGAAGAATGTTAGATAACTGATACTGATGGTTTATTCATCCTCATCTTCAGCAGTATTGGCTGATGCCTGTA
>JACMIO010000114.1 GCA_014381105.1 bacterium
GAATCCAATTCTTCATCGTTATCGACGACACGATCATTTAACCCTGGAGCATCCAAATTAAAGTCAGTTCTGTCTTCATTTAACTCAAATCTATACAGGTTTCCATATCCGAGATCTCCTACAAGCGCATTGTTAGAATATTCAGCCCCTAGCTTATCTGAGTTCAAGAATTCAATATCAGTAATTCCGAAGGAATCTATAAAGCTCAGAATGGGATCCTTATAGTTTGAATTTGGAAAGATTACCAAATCATTTTCTGCTATTCCGCTATCTGAAATTGGACCCATTACAAGTTTCCATCCACTATTAAATCCCGGGCTCACCAAGTTTATTTCATCGTGTGATTTTTCACCATTTTCCGTATCCCACAAAGTTCCGGTTACTGGATCGACTCCTAGCCCGAAACTATTTCTTATTCCATAAGCCAGATACCAATTTATCGGATCTTCGGGATTGTCACCTTGGAGAGGATTGTTAGGTGCAGGAGAACCATCACTTGGGTTTGTCTTTAAAATTGCACCACTAAAATCTGGATCAGGACCATTAACTATATTTTGATCTTTTCCATTCCTTTGTAGCTCTCCAGTTACTGAATAAAGATATCCATCGTTACTAACGGCTAATTTGCCTCCTTGATGATTAGTTGCGGGAGTTCCTGGAAGATCCATAAACACTTCCTCATTTGCCAGTTCTGCTCCAGGTCCCAAAGAATATTTGTATATCCTATTTATTACCTCACCATCCTTAACAGTCGCATATAGAAATATATTTTCACCAACTCTTTCTACTCCCAATAGTCCCCGTTCATTCTTAATATCAACATCTAGTGATGCCAATGGTTGACCTTGGAGCATCCCATTACTTACTAATCTTACATTTCCATCTTTCTCTAGAACTATAATATTATTTTCATCTAAGAATAACATACTCGTTGGAGATGCAAGGCCAGTAACAAAGGATTCCACCTGTAGGTGGGGATCTTTTAATGTAGGCTGCGCGTATAACAAATTATTTTGCAAAAGAATTACGAATGAAATAAGGCCAATAGAAAACGCAAGGAATTTTTTCATACCTTGAACAGTGGAACTGTAACTATTATATTTTACCGATGGATATTTCTTTTTCTTTAATACTCAAGTTTCCTCTGACAATATACCATCAACCAGCAATATGCTCCTAAGTTGTCTTGCCAGATCAGTAACCGTGACGATACCAACCACTTTCCCGTCTGAAACTATGGGCAACCTACGTATTTTATGATTGACCATTCTCTGAACAGCTACTTCGACAGGAGTATCTGGGCTGGCATACGTCTGTATCTTGGACATTATTGTGTCTACCTTAACTTTGGAAGATACGAGATCCTTTGTACAGATTTTCTTTACAAAGTCCTTTTCTGTGATTATCCCGACAGGAACGTTTTCTCTTTCAACAATGAGAGAGCTTATTCGTTTTTCAGTCATAATTTTCGCTGCCTCCTGAGCAGTGATTCCTTCATCGATTGAAATCACATTTTTTGTCATTATATCCTGAACTCTATCATTCAATATTCATTCTAAATAACCATCAAGATAAAAACTTAAGTCCGTAGCGTCAAAATTACATTTTAGCTGTCCATATTATTTTGGTGCAACTTTGAATGTGTGTGTGACCTCACAAAAAAATTAAAATTACTAGTAAGAAACAAATAAGATAGATTTTAGGTGAGGACAGGAATAGTAGTTTTTCCAGGAAGTAACTGTGATCGAGATGTACATCATGTTCTAAATGACGTCATGGGAATAAATGCACAATATATTTGGCACACAGAAGAATCAATTGACGAATATGATGCACTGATTTTACCAGGAGGGTTTTCATATGGAGATAGACTGCGAGCAGGAGTAATAGCAGCTCAAAGCCCCATAGTAGAAGCAATAAAGAAAAAGGCGCAGGAGGGTTTACCAATTCTTGGCATTTGCAATGGTTTTCAAATATTAGTTGAAGCTGGACTATTACCTGGTGCATTAGTAAAAAATGTCAAACTAAAATTTTCGTGCAAGTGGTTAAAAATGGAAGTATTGAATGTCAACACACCTTTTACCAACATGTTCAGATTAAACGAAGAGATAACTATCCCCATTGCACATGGAGAAGGCCGATTTGTTATATGTAATGATAAAATTCCTGAGCTGAAACGAAACAATCAGATTGTTTTCAAATATAAAGATCAAAATCCAAATGGTTCTACCGAAATGATAGCAGCCATATGTAATAAGAAAGGTAATGTCATGGGCCTTATGCCACATCCTGAACGAGCGTCTGAACCAATTCTGTCACCCAACCAAACAAAGAGCAATGCAGGTCTGATATTCCGTTCATTAAAAAAATTTTTGTCGTCGTATATCAAAAACTGAATTGATGATATAGAATGCTAACTAAATCAGAAGAAATCTACTTGTTAAAAAAATTAGGGAGGCAGCCCAATCTGTTAGAAATTGATATGATTGATGCTGAATGGTCAGAGCATTGTTCATATAAGTCATCAAGAAAGTATATAAAATCATTACCATCACGTGGTAAAAGAGTAATAGTCGGACCAGGTTATGATGCTGGAGTACTAGATATCGGAGATGATGATGTTATCACAGTTCATATTGAAAGCCACAATCATCCATCTGCAGTTGAGCCCTATGGTGGCGCTGCTACGGGTGTAGGTGGAGTGATAAGGGACATTATTTCGATGGGAACAAGACCTATAGCCCTGCTTGATGCTCTGAGATTCTCTTCACTTGATAAAGTGAATGAGGCGTCAAAGTCAAAGTGGTTGTTTAGGAATGTTGTGAAAGGAATAGCAGATTATGGCAATTGCATTGGGATACCCACCGTTGGAGGAGATATTGAATTTGATGATTCATTTAAAGACTATTGTTTAGTTGATGTGGCTGCAATAGGGCTTGGTAAAAAAGATCAAATCATTTCCAATCATGCAGAAGATGGTGACCTAATAGTACTAGCAGGTAATCCTACAGGAAAGGATGGAATCCGGGGAGCCTCATTTGCTTCAAAGTTACTTGACGACGATGAAAATAGGTCAGCTGTTCAAATTCCTGATCCATTCTTGGAGAAATTATTGATCGAAGCTACAATCGAGGCTACCAAGAAAAACTGCATTAATGCTACAAAGGATCTAGGAGGGGGAGGATTGTCTTGTTGTCTGTCTGAACTCTCTCACCTAGTTGAAAAAGGGTTTGAAGTCGAATTATCCTCCGTGCATACGAAAGTACCCGATATAACTCCAAATGAAATCATGATTTCAGAATCCCAAGAAAGAATGATGTACATCATAAATAAAAGCAAAATGTCAATATTTGGTGAAATTTTTACGAAGTATGGTATAACGTACTCTATTATTGGTAAAGTATGTGGTCAAGATAATCTTAAGATTCTTTATGATGGAAAGCCTCTAGCTAATTTGTCTTGTAGTTTAATGGTCAACGCCCCTCTGGCTAAATGGAAATCAAGGCGACCGAACTATTTGGACAAGTTAAGAACAAAAATCAAATTGGAAAAGATGGGCAACTACAATGACATTTTGTTAAGATTACTTGCAAATCCTAATATTGGTAACAAAAATTGGGTCTACCAACAGTATGACCATGAAGTGGGTTTGAGAACTGTAATAAAACCCGGTGCTAATGCATCTGTCATAAGAGTAAATGACAACAAGTTTGTGTCTATTAAATTAGATGGAAATTCCAAACACTGCTATCTTGATCCTTATCAAGGAATGCTAGGATGTTTGTCTGAGTCGTGTAGAAATGTTGTGTGCACGGGAGCACAACCCATTGGCATCATAGATCACCTGCAATTTGGAAGTCCTGAGAATCCATACATTTATTGGACTTTCATAAAATCAATAAAGGCAATTATAGATTTTTGCAAATATATGAAAATTCCAGTTGTTGGGGGGAAAGTAAGCTTTTATAATGAAACAATGAATTCTCCTATTAAACCGTCACCAGTGATTGGTACTATTGGTCTTATTAAAGGCCAAGCTCACATAACTAACAATATACCAAATGTAGGAAATAAGTTGTTCATTCTAGGTCAAACAAGAGAAGAATTAGGCGGCTCTGAGTACTTTGAGTTAATTGGCCGCGCAGAATATAGAAGAGTCCCTAAGGTTAATTTGAAAACCGATAAAAAAAATAGATCAGCTGTACTAGATCTGATAGAAAATGGACTAATTGATTTCGTACATGATTGTTCCAAAGGTGGAATTGGAACAGCATTGGCTGAACTGGCTATCTCTGGAAATATAGGAATAAATATAGATTTGAAAAAAATTCCAAATAGGTGCAAGCGTGATGACTTTTTACTCTTTTCTGAAACCCATTCCAGATTCATAATTGGGAGTAGCAATCCGGACAAGATTAAGAGGTTCATGAGAAACAGAAAATGTAGTTTTTCCGAAATAGGGCAAACTGATTCTTCTATGAGTCTAAATATACACAATTCTGGTAAAGAAGTGATAAATTTATCAATCATTGAGTTGGTCCAAAGATACAACACAATGAATAGCACAATGGATGGGATCTAGTCACAAATTTATGTGGAGTAAGTTTTAATTAAATCCATCTGGAAGAATGGATAGAGAATGGTTCATGAGAATTGTGGCGTCATTGGTTTTTTTTCACTGAATGGCCATAATGTGATACCTTATGTAATTGATTCCTTAAGGGCATTACAGCACAGGGGTCAGGAAGCATGGGGATTTGCCGTCCCATCAAAGCCTCCGTATAAACGCTTAGGATTGGTTTCGACTTCAAGAAATTTTAAAAGCATTGTCAGAAAGTTCAATTCTCATGCTGCTATAGGTCATGTTAGATACTCCACTTTTGGAAAAAGTAATTTGGAGAATGCACAACCATTAAAAATAAAAGATCTTTGCATTGCACATAATGGCACCATAGCAAATGTTGAAGAATTGTCTAACATGGTAGGAGGTTGCACTTTTTCGCCACAAACTATGACGGATACGTTGCTAGCAGCACAAAGATTGATGATGCATCTCGAAAAGAATGATAACATGATTCAGGCAATGCGCGTGTTGAAGGAGGAGATGATAGGATCTTTTTGTTTTACCCTGTTGACTGATGATGGTTCTGTTTATGCAGTTCGCGATACGCGTGGATTCAGACCATTGGTGTTGGGGTATATTGAAGAAACCAACACGTATATGATATCTTCAGAATCATGTGCTATTGATACTGTGGATGGTAAACTTCTAGGAGATATCCAGCCCGGAGAATTATTAAAGATTAGTTCAAAAGGAATTGAAAGACAGCAATTTTCCACTAGCGAATATCATTCGCATTGCGCATTTGAATTCACATACTTTGCCCATCCAAGCAGCACTATCGAAGGTGTTAACGTATATGAAGCAAGAAAAAAAATGGGACATTATTTGGCAAGAAAATATCCCGTTAAAGATGCTGATGTTGTTATACCTGTCCCTGATTCAGCAAGACCAGCAGCTCTTGGGTATGCCGAAGAATTAGGAATTCATTTTGAAGAAGGGTTATTGAAAGACAGGTACAGGAAAAAGGGTTC
Organism: bacterium; assembly: GCA_014381105.1. GTDB lineage: Archaea > Thermoproteota > Nitrososphaeria > Nitrososphaerales > Nitrososphaeraceae > TA-21. Next base: position 5,596 of record JACMIO010000114.1, read on the forward strand.
CATGAGAAGTTTTATTGAACCCTACCACGGAGAGCGTATCGAGATTAATAAGGGA
>JACMIO010000115.1 GCA_014381105.1 bacterium
TAAAAGAATTTAATATATTCTGCGTAACTGAGATGATAGTATGAAAAAACAAATCAAAGCACTATTTCCTGATATCGACAGAGAAATCTCGATAGAGCTGGATGATTCACGTTCTCCAAAGACTGTTCAAGCAATACTTGAAAAGTTGCCCGTCGAAATTAACATTACTAAATGGGGAGATGAACTGTATACCGAAAGAACCCAAATTTCGGCAAATGAAGAAAACGCTAAAAGAGAGGTAGATTATTTGGATGTTGCCTACTGGCCTGAAGGTAATGCATTATGTCTATTCTATGGACCTACCCCTATCAGTAGTGATGGGCAGATACTGGCTTATTCACCTGTAAACATAGTGGGGAAAATAAATCCTCATGGTAGCGAAAAAGACGAATTATTACAAGAAATTAAAGATAATACAAAAGTAATTTTCAAGTCAGTCTAGTAATGATGCAGTTTGCAGGACCCATTGCCTAGTAGAATATATTTGAAACAACATTTTTGACAAATTTTGGGCATGTATCTTACAATTTGTAAATCAAAGGTGAAATAATAATTATTACATTGCTATTCTACTGTTTGCAATACCTGGATTCTAGAATTCCTTGTATCGGTAACATAAATTGCTCCATCATTGCTAACAGAAATATCTTCTGGTTTGTGTAACTGTTGAGGACCTTTACCATCTGTTCCCCAACTAGACAAGTGGTTTCCCGTGTTATCAAACATTTGAACTCTTGAATTTATCTTGTCTACAATATACACTTGACCGTTAGTATCAATTGCTATCCCTGGAACTGTTTCAGAGAACTTATCTGACCCTATTTCTGAAGACTTCCACTCTCTAACGAACGAATCTTTACTATCAAAGACCTGAATTCTGAAATTCTTCATATCAGTAACGTACATATTGTTGCTGGGATCAAATGCTATGCCATGAGGAGTATCAAATTTACCTGGTTCTGTACCCTCCGATCCGATAGTTCCTATAAAAGTACCATTATCGTGATACTTTAAAAGTTGGTTGCCGTTTGAGTCAGTTAAATATACATTGCCCAGAGAATTTATTGCAATTTGATGCGGAGCTCTGTTAACGTCACGACCTCCCGTACCATTATACTCCCATTTTGTGATAAAGGTTCCATTAGAATAAAACTTTTGCACTCTATGATTCTTGAGTTCAACTGTGAAAACAAATTTTCCTTCAGGGTCAACTGCGACATCATGCAAACCCATAAACTGCCCACTCTTGTTTCCTTCAGAACCCCAACTCAACATGAATGTGCCATTAGGAGAGAACTTTTGCACACGTTTGTTGCCTGTATCTCCCACGAAAATGTTACCAAATTTATCTACTGCAAGACTATGGGGATTGGTAAACTGTCCTTCTTCAACACCTTTCATTCCAATCTGTTTAACATATTTTAGGATTGACTCCAGAGAATAAGCTTCATGACAGCAAAACGGAGTTTGATAGAATATCCCAAACAATGCTACAATTAGAAAATGAACTAGAAATTTTTTCAACCCAGACATTAGGAATTAAAGTATTTATCTTATTGAAAAATAAATATGTATTCAAATAGGAATGAATGATGAATGCTCGTCTACACCATATTTTGTAGAGCCTAAAAATTAATACTTTATGCAGATAACAAATGTTAATATTTTGAACTCTGCGCGGTATATAGCGGTAAGTTACATTCTTCACATTTATAGTAAAGCAAATCGAAATCAGAACATAGTGTCATAATTTCATGACATCTTGGGCATTCAATTTCATTTTCAAGATTGTCAGTAATCGATATCTGTTGATTATTCTTCTCTAACAGATATTGCATTACCTTTGAACTATATACGACCTTCATGGTCAGTACATAATTGTATAGACAATATAATATAAAAAAGCTACAATATTCAAAATTTGTTTCTACGAGTTTCTCAAAGTATCATTGCTTTGTTTGTTGTATTCTGTAAATTAAGAACATCTTGTCGACCTTATCATTATTTCGGTACAATCCTTAAATACTTGATCAGCGTATATATAACTAATTAACCGTTATAATGTCTAAAGTAATTACGTGTTCAACCTGTAATATAAAAGAGGATAGGCTGGTTACTGATGTAGTATCCGGAGAGATTGTGTGTAGTAACTGCGGAACAGTTGTGATAGATGGCATTGAAGAGATTGGTAAGGAATGGATTAATCCTAAAGACCATGATACCGATAAGAGTAGGATAGGATTGCCATTTTCTCTTGCAGTACATGACATGAATTTATCAACAATTATTGGCAAAACAAACAAGGATTCTGCCGGACAATTAATTGATTCAGGGATGCAAGCCAGGATGAACAGGTTGCGGATATGGGATTCGCGTACCATGTATCGAGATAGTTCTTCACGCAATTTCACAACCGCCTTCGTATTACTGGGTAAATTGAAGGATAAACTTAGTCTTACACCTTCCATAGTTGAAAAAACTGCATACACATATCGAAAGGTTCAGGAAGATGGATTAATAAGAGGTAGAACAATAGGAGCAGTTCTAGTAGCTTGTCTATACATAACATGTAGAGAACAGGGCGTATCTAGAACAATTGATGAACTTGCAGAAGCTAGTAACATAAGAAGGAAGGCTATTGCAAAAATTTACAGAGATATTGTATTTCATCTGGAAAGAAAAATACCACAGGTAAATTGTTTCCAATGTATAGATAAGATTGCAAATAAAATCGAGCTGAACGAAATAACAACGAGACATGCAAGAGATTTAATGAAAAAAGTTCTTGAGCAGGAATTTTGCGCTGGAAAAGATCCTATGGGTTTTGCTGGAGCGGTGTTATATGTATCACTTCAAATGGAAGGCAAAACAGTTAGACAGATTGACATCGCAGATGCCGCAGGAGTTACAGAAGTGACTATAAGAAATCGAGCAAAGGAATTAAAAAGCAAACTACACCTGATTTAGAAGTTATTCAAATACTGGTATCACATCAAGTAGTTTATCACTAATCTGAAATGAATTTTTTATTATTCTCCACTTAAATATTAGAAGCGGTAATTCAAAAATATTTTAATGCTTCAGATCATATTAGTATACATTGGCAAACGAGAATGTAGATGCTCTATTTTCACTCTATGACATATATGATCGAAACAGAGATTCTTTTCTTTGGCTCCTTGAAGATTTTAATGTAAAAAGCTATCCGGAATATAAGCAAAAATACCATGGTACAAGCAAGGACAGGTGCCATTTTATTCGCGTTTGTGGTTTTTTTGAGCTTTCAGGAACTTTGGTAAAGAGACAACTAATTGATACCAATCTGTATTTTGATGTTTTCAACCCCACTCCTTTCTGGCATAAGGCAAAACCAATAATAGAAGGAATGAGACAGACAAGACCATTTATTTATGAAAATTTCGAACTTCTAAATCAAATGAAGATAAAATGGTCTCAAAAGAGAACAATCGAAAATCAATAAGTAACCTTCCCGTACCTTTCAAAGATAAATTATGTTGTCAGTGCGTATAGGATGCTCGGGCTGGAGCTATTCTGATTCCTTTGAAGCAGGAGGCTGGGTCAAGGTATTTTATCCCGATGCTCAGACCAAGAAATTGCAGTATTATGCTCAATTTTTTGACACGGCTGAAATGGACGCTACCTTTTATGAGAAATTTTACATGTACATGACCAAGGATACATTTACCATTATTAATAAAGCAACTCCTGACAAGTTTCAATTTTCGGTTAAAGTTCCTGAGACAGTAACACACGACAATCGACTTGATGTAAATAAGGGAGCAATAGCCCTTTTAGATGAGTTCTTAGAAAAAATATCACCTTTAAAGTACACTAATAAATTGGGAGCAGTTTTGATTCAATTACCTCCAAGTTTCACCGTTAAAGAATTCCTGAATACAGAGGAGTTCCTTGACAGACTTCCCAAGGGTTATGATTATGCAATTGAATTCAGGCATCCGTCATGGAATACAGAGGGGCCATGGGAAATGCTAAAACATTATAACATCGCAGCTGTGATGACAGACTCTCCCGAGTCGGATAAGTTGAAATTTCTTGCTGAGCCGATTGTAACCGCAAGTCATGCGTTCATTCGATGGCATGGGAGACAAGTAAAACCACGATATAATTATCTTTACTCTAGAGAAGAACTAAAGCCATGGGTTCAGAAGATTAATCAAATTTCAACAGAAACCACCATTGTTAGAGGATATTTTAACAACCATTATGGAGCACGAGCCGTAGTAAATGCCATTGAATTCAAGGGGTTGCTAGGGAACGCATTGTCAGAAAAGGAAAAGGCCGTAATTCAAAATGCTAGAAATTATTTTTATGAGACTGCGAAACAAGCAACACTGGATGATACTCTGAGAAGTAATTAGAATTGCATCACGTTCTCAGCTTTTAGCGTTATACCAAACGGCTCTGTTACTGTATTAGTTACTTCTTGTAATATTTCGCAATATCTTTTGACATCGAACTTGGTTTGAGAATGAGCAAGTTCTATAGGGATACTCCTTTTCTTAGAATGCCTTCCATAATAGTCTGTAACAACATATTTTAAAATCTCTCCAGCTCTCAATGATTTGCCTCCCAAACTCAAATCTAGAAGGGCATTATTTTCAACAGTGTCTCTATCTTCATATTCATAATAATTTTTTGAAATCCTTTTAGTAAATACCAAGTCGGTAAGACTAACTCTCCTTTCTTTCAAAAGTTTCAAATGTGAATTGAAAATATTTTCTATTTTCGGAAACATTGCTTTAACTTCACTTATGTTGGCTGCTTCTGACAGGACGTTTAAAATTAATTGTTGGTAATTGGAAAAAAAAACTGGGGTGTCGTGCCTCCTTGCTTCAATTCCTCTAAGCTTCAGGGTGCCATCCTCAAAGACACCGAAATATCTGTTAGGAACTCCTACTATGTTATTACTCTTTGAGGGAACAAACGCAACCCATTTGTACACCCCCTCAACTGATATGTCAAAACCTGTTTTATTTTCTATAGCTGTTTTCAACGACTCATAGGTGTCAATCGTTATATCTTTTTGGGGATTGCTTTTCTGTACCCAAATTGAATCTACTATGGCGTGTAGAACCTTAAATCCCTGTTGTTCCGCTGTTCTTATGGTGTCAATTAAAATGTTCCTGTCAAAGGCACACACTGCAATGTGAGCGTCTATTCTTCCAAATTTGGCATTGTTAAAACCAAGGTATCCGAAACTTGTTACCAGAACCCATTTAATGGCGGTTTGCCTTGCATCATAAATTTCTTTTAGTTCAGTATCGGCAGCGGAATTTCTCATATTCTTATAGATTTTTCTTTTAGCAAGAAGAATCTCAAGGGCTGTCGGCACTAGTCCTTTTCTTTTTTCGCACCTGTAATAGTTATCCAAACCAGGAACTCTTAGACTTGAATCAGGACAGCAGTCGCAGAATACCGTTTCTGCTGATATATTCTTCTTTTCCATTATCGATGGATACAAAGAAACAAAATCAAGTTCTGCGACATTTTCATGTACGCCAATCCAAGGTTCAAGAATCATCCCTCCTCTGTCTGCAATTAAAAGTTCTTCCAAGCTCTTGACGTGTTCAGCGAGAGTAGGTTTCCATGGGATAAGAACATTTTTTCTGTCAGCAGTGTAAAATTGCAAGCTGCTCATACATTTTCCTATACTCGCTCTAGATGCGGTATGAAAGGGCATTCTGCAGATTCTTGCCAGCTCGTATAAGCCCGGTAGTCCCGATTCTGCCATGATAAAAGAATTATCGGTATCAATGTGTATTCTTCCGGGTAACTTTATTGTAGACGGTTTGAAAAAACTTTTACCATATGAAAAGTATGAAGTTCCTTCTCTTGCAGGTTTTATTAATCCACCATCATCTTTTTCTCTTCCTAATTCTAGTTTTATACGATTACTATTTGCCCTTTCAATCAGGTACGGAAATGTAAATGAATCCCCATCATTTGTCAGCACAAAGTCTGCATTTATATTTGCCATTTGTCTCATAAGTTTGTAAAGTATATCACTTTCAGAGTCTTCCTCAATCCGAATTGTCTCATTGTCATAATATTTTTGTATTTCGATACGGTCTATCCTATCAGTGTACCTTGGTATGGTACCTTGCGCAACTTTGGGAAAGACCGTGAGATGTACGTTCTCAAATTGTGGTAACTTATAATTAGTAGACCATACATTATCTCTCACGTCCCAATCCAAACCAGACTTTTTCTCATTAATATGACAATAACATGTCGGAAATATGCCGTGTTCATAAAAGTATGTCTGAGCGGGAAGTACGTCTACATTATAAAGTCTAATTTCCCCAAACCTGAATTTTTTTTCAATTTTTGAAGCTACCCTTGCAGCACTATTAGAGTCTTTTAGTCTTAATTGAAGAACAAGCGATTCTACTGAATCTGTCAAATTTTCATATTTTCGTACAATTTCAGAACCCAATATGTATTTGGCAATGTCTTCGCTTGCTAAAATTTGCTCAAATAATAATTCATCATCTGCTGCTACATATATTGGATGGGACCAATCATCTTCTAGTCTTATGGTGTCTCCATTGGTCTGCCTTATCCAAAAGACCATCTTGTCATTTTTAGCATATGCATCAAATAACCATCCTGAGAACATGTCTGGCTGCTATTTCCTCATATTGGATTATCTCCAATCTTGCAAGTTAAAATTTCCATTATTGATTAACCAATTAATAATCTTATGTTGAACAAAGATTAAACTTATCAGCAGAGACTCTGTCGAATAGTACTCTCCTTTTGAATTGATTGAATCAACATATTTGTAACATTGCTTTAACATTCGTAAAAATAATACTCTGTCTTCCTCTCGCAGTGCCTCAGCAAATCCGCTCCATGCCTGAATTTCCCTAGTTAATATATCTTCGTTTGGAAACAATGTCAACTCTGTCACCGAATTTCATTAGATTGGTCTTGAGTCAAGGTTTTCTTATTGTTAGTTTTCTTCATTAATTCTGTCAATCTCTTGAAGTCATTCAGAATAATTGACATAATGATACACTCCAAAACTATGGGTCTAGCCGCATTTGCAGAGGCGCTGTTATAGAGACGGCAGGTAGAAAACATCGCATCAAATTTTTTTCTATCACTCTTGCTCAGCAGAGAACGAAATTTACGCCATCTCAATTCCTCGGCCATACATGCTAGCCTAAAAGACGGAATTGTCCTCCCCATACCTCATCTTACCTTTACTGTCAACACATCTTCTGCTGTTAACGGCATATGCCCTTTAATGGTAATATAGTCCGCATCTTGTTTTTGCTGTATGACAATTTTATATTTATTATTAGTCTTGTTTTTGTCAATTACGATACATTTGTTAAAACATTGAGTAATCATGTTCCCTAATTCTATAACGAAAGGAGGTAATTCGTTGTCAAGAGATAGTGAAGTTATTAAAAGAACTTTATCGTCACGAGTAATTGTCTTAAGAATATTAAGAATATCTGTTAACAAAAACTTCACTTCGTTAAAGTCTATCTCTGATTCCTGGAAAAACATTGCCAATAAGTCTGGAATTATAACTATGTTAATTTTGTAATCATGGACCGTTTTAGGAAGCTCGTATTTTAAAAAATGAGTAAGCTGATATACGGTAAATACTCTGGATATCATTATTTTCTTGAGATTCCTTTTGATGTTCAGGCCATATTGTTTCATAAAATCTACAAACTGATAAACATCAGTACAATTTCCGGCATCAAGGATAAATGCTTTTGAAATTCTAAATCCACCATATTTCTTGGGCATTAAACAATGCACCGTTAGCCTTGTCAACATAAGATTTGTCATTCTTGAATTACCAAGCAGACATATGGCATCGTTAGGCAACAAATCTATGGTTTTGTTTGAAGTACCGTCAACTGTAAATGAAATTTGATTAAGGTAGTCAAGAGCAGTTCTAAGCTTGTGATCCTTAATTTTATTGTTCAAAGAAGTTCGTACAGAACTCTTTAGCTTTTCTTCAATGAGGTTCGACATGGAGCTTAGCTTTAGTGCATTGTACTCTTTTTAATGGAGGAGCTACTTTTAGAGAGGGAGGGTTAACGAGTTTTGTATTATCAAAACGCCAAATTTCAGCAACTATAAAATCAATATTCTAAAGACATCGAAGAAAATCTACAACTTTGATGCTCTCAAGACGGGGGAAGCATATTGATTCTATTTTGCGCAAAATACAGAACTTCCGGATTGTCTACAGAAAGGAGAATTTCTTATGACTTTAAAAATTAATCTTTCCAATTCTACCATTTCGATAATCCTCCAATGTTTTATCTATTTCTTCCCGAGTATTCATGACGAAGGGACCGTACTGAACTATTGGTTCATTAAGAGGCATTCCTGCGATAAGCAGTACATCAAGAGGAGACTTTGCATTATCGGGTTCTCTAATTGAAATAATTTCACCATCATTTTCAAACACTATCAAGTTTTTTTCTCCAACTGTTGTTTTATCTTTACCAAAAAGACCCTCTCCGCTAATAACATATGCAAATGCATTATAATTTTCAGGAACGGACTGCACAACCTGTCCTCCTGGTTGCAGGGTAAAGTGCAAATAAAGAATAGGGGTTAAAGTATTGATAACTGCCTTAGCGTCAAGGTAATTTCCTGCAATGACTTTAGCCGATACTTTACCATCCGGCGTACTGACCTGAGGAATTCTTGTGGAAGAAACATCCTGGTAATCAGGTTTAATCCACTTGTCTGTTTTCCGAAGGTTGATCCACAGCTGAAATCCATGCAACCTTCCACCATTCTCGGCGAATTCTTTTTCAGGCATTTCCGAATGAACCAAACCCGAGCCTGCCGTCATCCACTGAACGTCACCGGGTCCAAGTTTGCCAGAGTTTCCCTGAGAGTCTTTATGTTCAAATCTTCCCTCAAGCATGTATGTAACAGTTACAAATCCCCTGTGAGGATGTTCGGGAAAGCCTTTACTCTCATATGGTAACAAATCTAATGGACCCATCTCATCTAAAAGTAAGAAGGGATCTAGATTTCGAATAGACCCTGAAGGGAAGGACCTATGTACCACAAACCCATCGCCTTCTGGAGTTTCATTACTTTTTATCACAAGTTTTATTGACCGATAATTGGAATTAGTTTCATCAGGATTGTCTATAATATTACTACTCTCTTTTCCGGTTTTTTCCTTTTTCATATTCTATATTAAAGAATATGATATTTAAGTAAGGTTGCGTTCCATTTTTTCTGAAACAGGGTTAGTTGAGCATCCTGACCATAGCTGTCCTTCGATACAGTTTCAAGTAACTTCGCGCAGGTATTCTTACCATATAGAAAATAAATAACTCTAAATTCCAGAAATAATTCCAAATTATCCGGAAATTATTTGGAACCTAGTCCAGCACTATTGCCATTGCTATAGGATTTGTACCTCTAATCCTGTTAAATGATCTAATCAGAGCTGTTAAGAAGCCGTATTTCTTATCAATCATGGAAAATACAATTGACGATTCTTTAGAATCAGCAAACTTTGCTTTGCCATCAAACCAGGTTCCTTTAAGGTATCCACGAATATCGCATGGCGCTATCCTAACATGAGGATTGTTCCTGATTCTCTTTACCTTGCCTGATTTGGAATCAGTTCTAAAATAAATAATCCCTTGGTAAATAATGAACCAAATGGGAGTTCTAACTCCAGATCCATTTTTCTTCAAAGTTTCAATGTTAATGTACTTGAAGTTTGATAAATGAGATAGCTTGTCTTCAGACATGTATGTTATGTAGTACATAGAATGGACTTATTAGTGATTTGAAATAAGATACTAGGAATACGAGTCTCTACAGTATGGATGATGAAACCTTAGTACTGATTTCATCTTTATCTTCCACACTATCTTTAGCTGACCTGTTTCTACATTTCTTATTTATAGAACGTTTAACCCAAATGTCCCATTGCTTTTTTTAGATCCTCAAATACCATTACTGGATGGAACTCAACCTTTGCGCCAATGTCCTGAAATAATGGCTCAGCAATGCTAGGTATCATGTCAACACTATCAATGTTAACTATGAATGCAAAAGTTCTATCGCCCCCGGCCTCAAAAAAATAAGAAGCCTCAGGATTAACTTTCTTCATATACTCTTCTAGATTTTGCATAAATTTTGGATTCTTTATCATTTTATTGCCTACCTCTGTAGGAATTTGTGCCCTTACTAAAAATCTCATAATTTTATTCATATTGCATGATATAAAAATTTTTGATCAATTTCAAAAGTGTCTTCTGACATGCACTTTCGAACTTCGATTAATCAAGACCTATAATCAGTTGAATCATATCGTTTTAGCAGGCATGCGCTAGATGTATTCATAGCATGAATCTTATCTTGAAGGGTATGGTTGGCTCGCGATATCGAACAAATACTAGAAATGCAATAATACGGAATACGTTTACCTTTATCATAATCCATAATATATCGTATCTGCATACAGTAAGTTCAATATATGCAACTTTTGTAGCAAATATGTACTATGCTCGATGATCTTTTCAAGGGGAGGGTCGATGGTAAGAAACCTCGTCAGGAAGGATTGACACTTACTGTGGATAAGCTTGAATCATTCGACAGAGAAAATTTTGAGATCTTGGCTGCGTTTATAGACCAAATCAAGATCTACAACACATATCCTTTATTAATCTCCAATGATCTTCTTCAGAAAAGGATATCATACTATCATAATTTTGACATTAAAGTTTCAACTGGCAGTACGCTTACAGAATATGCTATATCAGAAAATACACTTGAAAAGTACATTAAAGAGTGTGCTAAGATGGGATTTGACATCATCGAGATTGGTGA
>JACMIO010000116.1 GCA_014381105.1 bacterium
GAACAAGAAACGGCAATGGAAGTGGAATCAGTAATGAAGGAAGTATATGAAAGAATCGGGATTGAGTACAATACTTACGTTACTACAATCAATAAAAAAGGAGTAGAAATTGTCTGAACCGGGATTTAGAAAATTGTTGGATATTAAAAGTGTTTTTGGAGGATGAAGTATTATTCTACTAATAAGCAATCGCTATTGGTTGATTTTAAAGAAGCAACCATCCGGGGTCAGGCACCTGATAAGGGGTTGTATTTCCCTGAAAAAATTCCACAAGTGAAAAAAGAAATAATTGATGGAATTGAAAATTTATCAAATGAAGAAATTGCATTTAATGTTATCCGTCCTTATGTCGCAGAAACTATTCCGGAGGAAAGGCTTTTTCAGATCGTAAGTGAGGCAATAAATTTTCCCATTCCATTGGTGCAGGTAAATTCCACTATCTATTCATTAGAATTATTTCATGGGCCAACACTGGCTTTTAAAGATGTTGGCGCCAGGTTTATGAGTCGCTGCCTGGGTTATTTTTTAAAAGGAGAGAACCGGAAGGTTACAGTACTTGTAGCTACATCAGGTGATACCGGTGGCGCTGTTGCCAATGGATTTTATAATGTAGAAGGAGTGGACGTAGTTATTCTCTATCCATCAGGGAAAGTAAGTCCTGTACAGGAAAAGCAATTAACTACCTTGGGGAAAAACATTCATGCACTGGAAATAGAAGGATCATTTGATGATTGCCAGCAAATGGTCAAGCAGGCCTTTACAGACCAGGAATTAAATCAAAAACTCTTCCTTACCTCTGCTAACTCTATCAATGTTGCCAGATGGCTGCCACAGCAGTTTTATTATTTCTTTGGATATAAGCAATGGGTGGATAAAGATCATCCTCCTGTGATCTGTGTGCCAAGCGGTAATTTTGGAAATATTTGCGCAGGCATTTTAGCTAATCAATCTGGCTTGCCAGTTGATCATTTTATCGCAGCTTGTAATGCCAATGATGTGGTGACAAAGTATCTTGAAACATCAATCCCGATAGCTATCGGGATCAAACCCCAAACGACCATTCCAACACTGAGTAATGCAATGGACGTCGGCAATCCGAGTAATTTTGCCAGGATACTTGAAATTTTCCATCATCAATACCCGGACCTTAAAAATAAACTTTCTTCCTATAGTATCAGTGATGATGATACCATTGCAACGATCAAAGAAGTATTAGAACAAAATAATTATTTACTGGACCCACACGGTGCTGTTGGCTACCTGTCTTTAAAAAAATACTTAAAGGCTAATCCTTTGACAAAAGGTATTTTTCTTGAAACGGCCCACCCCGTTAAGTTTCCGGATGCGATGGAGAAAATTACAGGAAAGCGTATTGAAGTTCCATCCTCCTTAACACGGATCATGAGCAAGGAAAAGAAAAGTATAAAGGTGAAGAATGAGTATAACGAATTGAAAGATTATTTGCTGCGTAAAGAGGTCAAAGAGAAATAGGGGAGAAAGAAAATGGTGGTCTTTATTACCCTTTGATGGTTATTATTGTAGTATATTTTCAGGTATACAATAGCCTCTTGAAAATACACAATCCCTACTGTATTGAATATCTTCCCTTTTAACTCTTTCAACTCTTGGTTTATCTTTGTGTGGAAGATTCTGTATATGCATAACATAGAACCCTTTTATAACTGGCGTCACATTTATGTAAGCGAGGAAGATGAGTTATCGCCTTTCTATGGCCGGGAGTATTCCGAGTTTGTATTTACACAATCCGTTTACAATTTTTTAATACATCCGCAGTGGGATGATTTTGGCAGTCGTACATTGTACCTGAAAGTGCTGATGGCAGACCAGGAAGAAAAATATGCCATTATCGAATTGATTGGCGAGTGGAATGATGCTATTGAGAATGATATCATGGAGTTGAAACGGGAAGTGCTGGAGAAATTCATGTACGAGGGGATCGTCAAATTTATTCTCATTGCCGAGAATGTTCTCAATTTTCATAGCGGCGGCAGTGAATA
>JACMIO010000117.1 GCA_014381105.1 bacterium
GTAAATTATTCCAACTACCAAAAGTATTTCGACTGACTTAGCCATAATCCCTGCAATATCAATATTTTCTGCTTTGTTGTCTGGTGATAATGGAGGTGCTACAATTACTGAATATGCATAAAGCCCTATGAGAACGGAGGTCCCAATCAACCCAAATAGATTCAGGGCCACTCTTTTTCTGTATTGACTTAAAATAAAATTTCTATCGTTACCAGAGTACGATTCGGCAGTAAAATTGATCAAGATATACAGTATTCCATATGCTACTTGAGCTCCCGCAGCGGCCATTAGGAAAACTGAATAATAGATTTGGAGAGATCCATGCTCGGGAAAGATAGCCAAGTGTACTAGACCCCCAGCTAATGCAAGGAGCATAATGACGTATTTCAGAGTTTCTTTTTCTGGTACCCTTCTTGAACCGGATTGCTCCCTTCTGCTTTTCAAATAAGTTCTACCTAGCACTAAACCCAGAACTATGATGGGGATCAGTATGGAAACGACTAGAAGGGAATTTCTAACTAATCCCCAGGAATCAGAAATTGAAACATTGAATATTACACGTTGACAATTACAATCTGATATGCTTGACAGAATCGATCTGGGCGCATCTAGTTGGTTGTGATTCACCATTTTGTCGTCGTTGGCAACACTGAGCACAATTTCATATCCTCCTGGATTAGGGAACACATAATATAGATTAAAATCTCCAATATCTCGTACAGTCCACGGGAATCCTTTCACTCTTTCACCGGTACTTTCTTGATATATCTCTACCATTGTCTCAATATCATAAACGTCATTTCCATCGAAATCCTGTACGCTGAAAGTTATCTGTGTTGGTTCGTCGGGTGCTGCGTATTCGGGATCTAATGCCATATATGGATAATATTTTCCGATTCCATCCCGATTTGATCCCCCATTGTAATGAGGAGTATGCGAGAGATGTGCATATGAAACAAAATGAGGAATAAAGGTTGATAATGATATGAAAATTAAGATTGATATCAAAACATATTGCATTTTCATACTATTGATATGAGATCTTACATAATCGGTTCATATAAGTCGTACTTGCAATTAAGAGTTGCGACAGACAACATGGACTTTGAGTATAGTTGACTTTTGACTATCATGGATGATTCTAAAAAAGTATAATGAATAAGAAAAATTTATTTCAGCAATCGATTGATTCATTTCTCTATACTTGGGCAAAATGATAAGCGCAGATGAATATTTGAACAACTTTCCTCACAATAAGTTTAGAAACAATCAGGATATTGTTATTAAACAAATTTGTGAAGCTTTCAATACCGGTTATAAACACATTATTCTAGAAGCACCAACTGGGTTTGGGAAAAGTGCAATAGCCATAACTATTGCACGAACTCTTGGCTCAAGCTATATATGTACTGCTACAAAGGATCTCCAAACTCAATACTCTCGTGACTATCAATTTCTAAAAGTTGCCAAGGGGAAAAGCAATTTTTTATGCAGAGTGAAGGAAGACTTCGTAGAAAGCGGTAAATATCTTTGTTCTTCCTGTAACTCAAGAACAGAAATTGAGTGCAAACATACATCTTGTGAATACGGACCATGTTTGTCTGATGAATCAATGGAAGGATCTGGTTGCAAATACAGAACTTTCATAAACGATTACAAAATTGACAACAAAGGAAAGGAAAACGAACGAATTTTCATTAGTAGAGATAAAATACAGAATTATCAAAATGAATATTCAAATTGGATTCATTTACAAAATTTTAATAATCCTCGTGAGTGGAATCCGTGTTACTATTTCGATCAGTTATTTCAAGCATTAAGAGCTAGCCACTCGATATTTAATTATTCCATTTTTCTGTCGTTACTGTCAAACAAGAATATGATGCAACAGAAAGACTTACTCGTATTGGATGAAGCACATCTACTTGAAACTGAAATAGTAAAATTTAGAGGACTTTCAATCTCAAAGAAACGATGGCGTCGATATATTCACGATTTTAAGATGATCGATCATGGGTATGATATGCACGGGTGGCTGGAATTTTTGATTGATTTGGAACGAGCTATTCTAGTTTTAATTGGGTATGAATCTCTGGTACACTCACTAGTAAAGGAGCGAAAAGTAAAATATGGATATGATTCTACTAACAAATCTAAAACCAGAAATAAGAGAATTGTGAGTGCATCGGAGCTATTTGAAGATGACGCGAGCCTTGAATTAAATATTAGATCTGAAAATGGAAAAAATCTTGATGTTGATAAGGAATTACTAATTGATATTGTACAAGATATCGACAAGCTCACAAGAACTATTAATAATATACTTTCGAACCCGAATAATTGGATTGTTTCAGAAGTGCAAAAAGAAAATTACGATGTTACTCGGGTCGAGCTCAAACCATTGGATCCTTCTAAATACATAAAAGCAATAGTGGAAAAATGCCCGAAAACACTTATCATGAGTGCCACTATTTTGAATAACAAGACGTTTGAAAGAAACTTGGGTCTAAGTTCTGAAGATAATAGTACTAAATTTATACAAATACAATCAGATTTTCCAGTAGAGAATAGGCCAATATTTCCTCTTAGCGTAGAATATCTCAATTTTAGTAATTTACAACAGGTGGACGTAAAATCAAAGATATCGCGAGCCATTGACAATATTATGCATATACATAGTAACGACAAAGGAATAATTCATACAAGTTCTTATGAGCAGCTAAATTTTATCAAGGACAATCTTTCTAAAATTAATTCAAGGAGGTTGATTTTGACAGATCCCGAAATTGAAAGGGACGAAGTTATAAGAGAACATGCTGAAAGCAAGAAACCTACTGTGCTTATTTCCCCATCACTTCATACTGGACTTGACTTGAAAGATCATTTGTCTAGATTTCAAATTATTACTAAAGTCCCTTATCCA
>JACMIO010000118.1 GCA_014381105.1 bacterium
CGTATGACGTGATGTTATTGAAAAATTTTTGGATATGGGTTTAAAGATGGCATCTTTTGATAACTCTTCAAAAGCAAAGGACTTGATTTTGACTTTATTTTTCTTGTTCAAAATAGGCCTTGGATTGTTACGTGCTCGCTTAAATACAAAAAATAAAGAGGGTTGGTCCGATAAGCTAATTACTCTATTTGGATTTCCTACTATTTCAGGATCTCCTAGTGTGTAGTTAATTAGTCGGTGGATTTCCCCTGCCAAATGACCAGAGTAGAGTTGTAATGTCATAAAGCTAGTAGAATTATTGAAATGAGTTTATTATGATATCCCAAGTAATTTATTGTAGGGAAATACCATACTTTTTTGTTGATTGACATTCGCAACACGCTCACCTTGCGGTATGATCCCACCATTGAAGTTGGATCATCAGTGCCCAAACTTGTTTCCGATCAGGTCAAGGTCAAGAGAAATGGAACCATTCCATCATCAAAAGACATAGAGAAGGAACTCAGAAATATAATAAGTACTGCGATTTCAAAGTATAATCCAAAGACAATTTCCCTTGCGTTAAGTACTGGTGTTGATTCAAATCTAATGTTAGCATTATTAAGGGATGAGTATCCAAGTCTAAATATCAAATGTATTTCTGTTAGTTTTGATGAAGCAAGTGAAGCAACTTATGCCAAGAAAATTGCTGAGTCAAAAGATACAGATTTCTATAACGTTACTGTAGATAATCCTCTTAAAGATTTACCATTTTTAATCAGTATTGTTAAGGAACCAAGATGGAATTTATATCAATACTACTTTATAGAAAAGTCCAAAAAATACTCTGATATTTTATTTACAGGTGATGGGGGTGACGAATTATTTGGTGGTTATACTTTTAGATATACTAAATTTCTAAAATTATTTAATGAGGACGATGATTGGAAACAGCGTACGATTCATTATTTAGAATGCCATGAGAGAGATTGGGTTCCGGATCAAGAAAAAATTTTTGGAGAAAATATTAAGTTTGATTGGTCCTCAATCTATTCACTATTAAGAACGTATTTTGATAATGATTTGGACCCATTAGACCAGGTTTTCTTAGCTGACTACAATGGTAAACTAATTTATGATTTTGTTCCTACCAATTACAAGTTATTTAATTATCTTGGAGTAACAGGCATCTCACCCATCTTGGATAATAAAATTATTGATATGTCATTAAGAATTCCACCATTAGTCAAATTTAACAAGGAAAGTAACATGGGAAAAATACCCTTAAGAGAGATACTATCAGGACTCGATAGTAAGAATGTATCAGATACAAAAATAGGTTTTGGAATGGATTTGAAAAAACTTTGGACAAGTAGTGCAAAGGAAATTGTAATATCCACGTTGTCGAATGCTAGTGTTTTTCGTGACAAAATCATAAGCAGTGATTTCTATGACCGTTCTATTAGAAGGATAGAGGAGACAGGTGATCTCAGATACATAAGTAAAATGTTACAATTGTTAAGTCTTGAAATATGGTATAAAATGTTCATTACGTTTGAATTAAGTCCAAAATCTTCCTTGTAAACTTTACAGCTTATGTATTTTTTCTGTTTAGATTCTTTACTTTAAATAGTAGCAGCTAATTGAGATGACTGGTAAAGATATAAAAGAAATTAACTTAGTTTGTACGCATCCAAAATCTTTTTTTCATTTTTTTCCCAGAATAGATTTGTCCTGGCAAAGTTGAATGTTTGCAATCTTTTCTCGTACAATTCATCAGTGTGTGATTTAAAATACAATAATTTTGAAGCCAAGTCATCATAATCCTCAAATGGCAAGCAGTTATCTCCTAAAATGGTAATGACCGATTTCATGTCTGAAGTTAGCATTACAAACAATCCTGCATGGGCATATTCGTATGCCTTGTTTGGGTTCAAAAATGGATGGGACCAGTGTTTCTTCCAAGGTATCAATCCGATTGAATGTTGTATCATCTCGGAAAACATTTTGTCTCTTGGAAGGAATCCAGTAGCCTCGAATTTTTCACCTGACTCTGGTATCTCCCATCCTATGATTGTCAAATTACCTACATCGTTATCCGTAAATAAATTGGTTAATCCAGAGATATCCCTGTTAGTAACTTTTTTATGTTTACTATCTCCTCCTGCATAGACAGAATTAGGTTGCGCATGTTGTTGTGGTTCTTTGAATGATGCTTGCTCTTCTTGTAGAGGAAAGTTAGGTACGACGATTATCTTATTCGTTCTCTCCTCAGCAAACTTTTGTAGCTCTTGTGCAATCTGTTCTGAAACAGTTATAGTTGGTACTGAACGAACCAACTCCTGCTCCCACCTTGTCCAGTTAGAAATGCTTTGTCGAGAGATGAATGACAACTTCAAGTTTTGTTTGAACTTGACAAATCCGGATTGTGAATTCTGAAAATTTTGAATTTTGAGATTCTCTGCATTGACTCGCGAGAGCATGGCAAAATACTCATGATCGTCAAAGACTGCAGGAAAGCCCAGATCATGTGAGATTTTAGCAGAACCAATATTATGAGCGTGTACTATATCAGGTCTTATCTGTTTCACTAACTTTTCAATCTGTTTTTTGACACAATGATAGTAGTACGGAATGCCCACCATCCCTCTTGCCGTCCAATTGACTTGATGAACTTCAGAAAAAACGATAGATTTAGTGTTATTGGTCAAGCGTCCAGCAAAAAATAGTTCATGTCCGGCTTTTTTCGCCGTTATTGCAGATTTTTCAACTCTCCAGTCCGGAAGTCCATCATCAGAAAGGTGAAGAATCCTCATTTAATCATCCTATTGTTGTGGCACCAAGCGCGTACTAAAAAAGTCTACTTTATAATGCAAATTTCCAATATGACTTGTTATTGCAATTATTAGAATTTACCGAACTATCACTAATTGATTACAAGATATTAGATTCTTTAAATTTGCCCCTGTTAGAATATTACATTTTTAAAAGAGATACGTATTACTGCGATTAAATGGAAAAATTCATTCCGAATACTGGAGAGGCGGCAGAATTATGAAAATTCTCATAACTGGTGCCGCTGGTTTTCTAGGCAGCCACCTGTCTGAGAAGTACGTTCTCGACAAGCATCTGGTATACGGAGTAGATAATTTGATGAATGGAAACCTTAACAATGTTCGTACTCTTTTGCACAAAAAGAATTTTAAATTTATTCGTGGAGACATAGCGTTAAATGATGTATATTCCAAACTGCCAAACGATTTTGATGCCATTTTTCATCTAGCGGCCCAAATCCATGTTGATAGATCGATTGTAAATCCCGAAGAGACTTTTAAAATAAATCTAGGAGGAACTCTGAAAATTCTGGAATTTGCAAGGATGAATGACATTGACAAGATATTATTTTCGTCAACAAGTGAGGTATATGGATCTGCAGAATATGCACCAATGGACGAGTCACACCCGTTATCTGCAAAACATCCGTATGGAGTAAGCAAAATTGCTGCCGACAGACTATGTTATACCTACAATGAAACTTATGATCTAGGAGTAGACATTATTCGATGTTTCAATTTTTTTGGGCCAAGGCAAAAGGATACAGGCTACGGAGGCGTGATTGCGATTTTCATAAATAGAGTATTGCAAAATAAGCCCCCTATTATTTACGGTAACGGTAAGCAGTCAAGAGATTATATGTTTGTAAATGACGCCGTTGATGCTTATGACACCGTACTTAGATCAAAAGGAAATCCTGGAAAGAATGGTATAAACTTTGGTAGTGGTAAAGAAATATCCATAAAAGAGATTGCAGATATGGTAATCAAACATGGTGCAAAGGACAAAAAGATGCAAGCAATTCACGTTGAACCCAGACCTGTCGAAGTACAAAGGCTAATTGCGGACATTTCAAAAGCAAAAAAACTATTAAAATACAAGCCAAAGATAGAGTTTGAGAAAGGTCTTGCTCTATTGATAGATTGGTATAGAAACTACAAATCAGAGTTATGGTTGTATTAGACAATATTTCCAAATGACAATTAATAAAGTACTAGTCACTGGGAGTAAAGGATTTGTTGGAACACATTTATGCAAATATCTTAAAGAAAACGGGCTTCAAGTTGTTACTAGACTAAATAAACAAAAACCTATTGATGTAACCAATATTGATCAGTTACTGACGATTGATTGTGTGGATGCAATAGTACATCTTGCGGCAAAGACCTCCATATCAGATTCATTTAAGGAACCCTCTGAAACATATTATACAAATTTTGTGGGAACCCTCAATGTTCTGGAATTTGCAAAGACAAGGAATATTAAGAAATTCATTTACGTAACCACATATGTCTACGGTCAACCTTTGTATCTTCCAGTAGACGAAAAACACTCTGTAAATCCCCATTCTCCCTACAACAATAGTAAATTATTAGCTGAAAAAAATTTGTCAAAAATTATTCACATTATTTTGGAATAAATGGTAACTTTGCGTCCATTTTATGTCTATGGTCCTAATAGTAGAAATCGTTCTCTTATTCCATCTATCATTAAACAAATTAAAAAAAACGGCAAAGTCAAGCTTTCTGGAAAGAAAGTTAAGAGAGACTTTCTCTTTGTTACTGATTTTGTAAATTTGATTGAGAAGATTTTACAAGATTTCCCTAAAGGATATAATATCTACAACGTTGGTTATGGAAAGAGCTACAGTTTGAACCAAGTTGCAGAAAGACTTGGCAGATTATTTGGAATGAAAATAGAAATTGAATTTTCCAAAGTGACCAGGCCCGATGTATCTGATATGGTTGCTGATATCAGAAAAGTTTCGAAGGAATTTAACTGGAAGCCCACGATAGATATCAAAAAAGGATTGCAGTTAATTGTTCAAGGATCCACTAATTGAGTTTTGTAAATGCAAGGATTGACCAATGGAAATGTTTGTTGCCTCAATATGTCCAATATGTCAAGGCCCAAGTAATAGATTATTAGTCCATATGATATCTCAATAGACCATGCGCATTCTACACATACTTGATGCAGCAGGTGTTGCATGCATTTACTCTAAGTATCAACGAATGCAAGGACATGATGCCAGCGTTATCTGGAACAAAGATGTTGCAGATAAGTATGGAATCTATGATTTCTATAAGGATTATCTAATCAAGGTAACTTACGAAAAATTTACCGAAACATGCCTCAAAGAAGGGGAAAGTGTCGATGTAATTCATGTGCATGGCTACATAGACATAATGTTTGAACTTCGCAAGAAATTTCAGAAACAAAAGAAGATTATTTTACATTATCATGGAACTGACATTCGCGGATTAAAAAAACAAGAGCTCCCTCACCGATCACTATTATCAGATACAGCGATAAAGCTCAAGATGTTGTATAGAAAAAAGATTGGTCAAGCAAGAGCCCAGAAATTGGCTGATGCAGTATGTGTGTCCACACCGGATTTGTTACCACTAGTGAGAAATGGCATCCATGTTCCAATTCCCATAGATATTGAACATTTTAGTTCAAAGAATAATCCAAACCGAGAACTAAAAGAAGCATTTACAATAAATTCTGAGGTAACAAACATACAACGCGCCCTTAACCTTTGCAAGAAGAATCAGATTAATCTTAACATAGAGGTAATTGACAGGACCAAGGATCCTATAGTATACGCCAACATTCCTGATTTTATAAGAGGGTATAGGACATATGTAGACATTAGATATGTCAATGATATTGTATTAGAGAATCTGAGTAGCACAGCATTGCAATCCTTAGCATGCGGACTAAGTGTCGTGAATTATAAACTCGAAATTCGGCGTGGTCTGCCAAAAGAACATGATGCAGTAAACGTAGCAACTCAGTTGTCCAAGATTTACAGTGAATTAGGCATCATTTAGTTCTTCAAAATTGGATAAAGGTAAAC
>JACMIO010000119.1 GCA_014381105.1 bacterium
CTGAGATTGAAAAAAATCACGCTGAATACAAACTCAACCAAGATAAAATGAATGAATTAGGGATCTCTAAAGAGTGCTATTTATTCTGTCCGAAAAATCAGCCACAGTGGGATGAATTGCATTTTGACAAACACATGTTCTTATAGTACAATGCTATTAAACTATAAAACGAGGTGATGATTGTGGAAAAGGGCTATAAATATAGAATATATCCAAACAAACAACAAGAGCTCTTAATGCAAAAAAGATTGAATTATAGAAACAAGAAAAATTGACCATAAACTATAATGATTGTAGTTCTGATTTAAAAAATCTTTATCAAATGAAAATAGAGGAGGCAAAAAAATGGAACAGAAAAATCATATATATATCGCGATTGATCTCAAATCTTTCTATGCCTCTGTTGAATGTGTGGAACGTGGGCTTGACCCATTAACCACAAATCTTGTAGTTGCAGATGCAAGCCGAACAGAAAAAACCATTTGTCTTGCAGTATCACCGTCATTAAAAGCTTTTGGAATTCCTGGAAGAGCAAGGTTGTTTGAAGTTGTGCAAAAAGTGAGAGAAGTAAATGCAACTAGGAGGCGTAAAGCGCCTAGTCAGTTTTTTGTGGGCTCTTCTTTTAATGAAGCTGAATTAAAAGAAGATCCTGAATTGTCACTGGACTATATCATAGCACCGCCGAGAATGGCAACGTATATGGCATATAGTACACGAATTTACAATATATATTTGAAATATGTTGCCCCAGAGGATATTCACGTTTATTCCATAGATGAGGTGTTTATGGATGTTACTCAATATTTGCAGACAGCGAATCTTTCAGCTAGAGAATTTGCAATGAAGATGATAAGAGAGGTCTTTCAAATAATTGGAATCACTGCAACAGCTGGAATAGGTACAAATCTTTATATTTGCAAAATAGCGATGGATATCGTAGCCAAACACATACCGGCAGACAAGGATGGCGTGCGAATTGCTGAACTGGATGAAATGACATATAGACAAATGCTTTGGACGCATAAACCGCTGACAGATTTCTGGCGTATTGGCAGAGGATATGCCAAGAAATTAGAAGAGAACGGAATGTTTACAATGGGTGATATAGCAAGGTGTTCAGTTGGAAAAAAGAATGAGTTCTATAATGAAGATTTGCTTTACAAGTTATTCGGAATCAATGCAGAACTTTTAATCGACCATGCGTGGGGGTTTGAACCATGTACAATAGCAGATGTGAAGGCATATAAACCAACAACAAATAGTATTAGTTCGGGACAGGTTCTACAGTGTCCATATAATTATGATAAAGCAAGACTTATAGTACGCGAAATGACAGACCTTCTAGTGCTTGATATGGTAGATAAAGGTCTTGTGACAGATCAAATGGTTTTGACTGTAGGCTATGATATTGAAAATCTAAGTAATCCAAAGATAAAAAAGAAATATCACGGACCAATAACGACAGATCACTATGGACGACAAGTTCCAAAACATGCACATGGAACAGTAAATCTTAATCGTCAGATATCTTCTACAAAACTAATTATAAATGCCGTTATGGATTTGTATACAAGGATTGTGGATCAGAACTTATTGGTTCGAAGAATAAACATTGCAGCAAATCATGTTGTGAATGAAAACACTGTAGAAAAAGAGAAGTCTTATCAACAGCTCGATTTATTTACGGATTATGAAGGTAAGCAAAAGGAAAAAGAAGAAGAGAATGCTACTTTGCTACGAGAAAAAAAAATGCAACTTGCAGTTCTTGGTATAAAAAGAAAA
>JACMIO010000120.1 GCA_014381105.1 bacterium
ACATATGCCTGTGATATTTCTGATACAAAGGTACCTTAAATTGGCAGTGTCTCTATATTTGGTTTCAATATTTGTTCAATTCGAGAAATTCAATCAACACAATGCCATCGAATCATTCATGATAAACACATTGAATCGTAAGCACAAATTTACTACAGATGTATAAATGAAAATAATGATTATTGACGATGATGAAGATATTTTAAATCTATTTCGTGACTTCCTTAGCAAGGAAGGCTATGATGTTGTTACGTATTTGGAACCATTGAAAGCATTGGAAGAAATTGAAAACAACCGTTCACGCTATTCACTTATTATTACAGACATTAGGATGCCTGGGATCTCTGGGATAGAATTGATTAAAAGGGTATGTTCCATAAATGCAGATATTAAAATAGTTCTAATGAGTGCATTTGAGATAAATGGCGATGAACTAAAGGAGTTAACTTACAATGAACATCTTCAAAAGCCCATTCACATGCATGCACTTGCTAGTACCATTCGAGAGATACTAGGACCTGATACTGCAGGCCACAAATAAGAAATCATGGTAGGGAAATTTGCGGATTTTTTAGATTCGTCAAATGATCTCTTAACATATGCTCTTGCACTTTTCCAAAGCTTTTAAAATCAACTTTACAAAATGAACACTCATATCTTAAATCAGATAATTCGTAATTCTTTAAAACTATCCTGTATTATTTAGTCAGATATAGTACTTAATTAAATTAGTGAACCTGCTAATAAGATTTGAAGTCGTTATAACATTAAGATGAAAAGGGTAAAGCTAATCCATGATGATCTCAATGCTGGAGGTGGTGCAGAGCGTTTGGCTGCAGCGTCCCTTGAAGCATTGAGTGAGTTGGACCTTTCAGTGGATCTGGTTACATTCACCAAACCAAATTGGAATCAACTTGAGAGAATCTTTGGAATATCCGAATTACGAAAATATGTCAATAACGTGATTAAGGGAAATATCAACTCGTTATTGGACGAACATAACAAAGAGGATACTAATGACAATTCCGACAACGAATATGATATTGTTATGAACGCACATGGAGATATCCTACCTTTCAATATGTTTGGAGAAAGGAAAGAAAAACTAATCACATATTGCCATTATCCTCTTGTTCCAGAATTAATAAAGAATCTAAAATATGATACCGTTTTAAGAAACTATTTGAAGATGTGTGATTACAAATTTGAATCATTAGACAAGCTTCGCGCCAAAGCTCTTGGAGTGTATAACCAAATGATGAATAACTCCACAGTAGTAACTAATTCTGCTTTCAGTTCAAAGGCCGTCAAGTTATATTATCCAAGTACAGATCCTTTGATTCTATATCCTCCAATAGATATCGATTTCTTCAGTCGTGTGGTTAGCTCCGATTCTAGGGAGAATAGGATTGTGGTACTTGGAAGATTCAATCCTGATAAAAACATCGAGTTAGCATTGGAAGTTGCAAGAGTTCTGAAAGGCATGAACACAAAGTTTGAAATGAGTATAGTAGGAAACCTGTCCAAACAGTATTATCCATATTTTAACTATCTTCAAAAACTTATCAAAGTAAATGGACTTTCAGACATGGTTGATTTGAGAACAAATGTCGACATTAACGATTTACGGACTCTCCTTGGAAAATCAAAGGTTCTCTTTCATCCTACTATTGGAGAACCTTTCGGTATGTGCATAGCAGAGGCGATGTCGGCAGGGTTAGTGCCAGTGGTACCAAGCTTCGGTGGCAACACTGAATTTGTACCCGAAAGTCAGAGATACAGTAATCAGAAAGAGGCAGCAAAAATAATAATGAGGTCAATGAATGCTAGTTTGCAACAACGATTTTCACTAAGTAACTCTGTCAAAAAATTTGGCAAAGGACGCTTTAAAGATAATCTTAAACGCTTACTCAGTGAGCGAGTCGCCCCCTAGTCATTCATTAGAATTCTGCTCGTTAATATAGAGATTGAAAAGTCTGAGGATATGATAGTATGATTCGTAGTATGATTAATAAGTAACAGGAATGTCAGCAGAACAAAGACTTGGGAATCTCGCAAATGAATGGATTTGGGAGACGAGGAAGAACAATCGGAAATTTAAGGAACTTTTTGGTGCTTACAGAAAAATATACCTCGCAGAATACGGAACCCGAGATTACTACAAAGCTGTCTGGTGTAGGGACGCTGCATACATTCTAAAAGATCAGTTTCTATCCGGCCATTCTGTTGCGGTATTAGAACAATTAAAGTATATTTGGAATAAGCAGATTGGGACTGATTCTACAAAGTTAATTTACGGAAGAGGTTCTCCAAAAACAAATTTCACTCCTATGAATGCAGAGAGTGACATGACTAGGAATTTTTATGGCGCTCTTCCTACAACCATATTTGACAATTTTTCAGAGGTATATGCACTTAATCCTGACATAGACTCTACTGCATTAATGATTTATGCCTCAACTTGGATTTTAACAAATATAATCAGGGATTCTATGGGCAAGAGTAGAATTGTTTCAGCGGCAGTAACTGAATTTACTGAATATCTGATTCCATTTCTCTTTCGGGGAATAGATTTCTTAACATCCCGGGATGAAGATAATGATGGTCTCCTTGAACAGGATCATAACGAAGATTGGATGGATACAGTTTTGCGTGACGGAAAAGTAGTGTATAGTCAAGCCTGCTGGTTAATGGCTCTGACAAGTTTCGCTAATCTATTATTTGTTCGTGGCAAAGAAGATGAAGCACAGAGACTTCAACACATGGCTTCGCAACTTGTAGATTCCATTGAAAATAATATGTGGTCTGAAGAGGCCAAATGCTACATAGGTCTAAAATCAGATAAATCCCAAGGAGATGACTCACAAGTAATTCTATACCAGGATATTGTATTCTAAGTGTTCGCGAAGACTTAGATGTTACCGCATATTGTACACAATTTATAGAATCTTATTAAATTCGACGTTGATTCAAAAAATGAAATAGATCT
>JACMIO010000121.1 GCA_014381105.1 bacterium
AAACTATTTATCTCTATTTTAATTACTAAAAATTGAAACAACAGTAAAATAATGTTTTAAAAAATTACCTTACTCGAGATGCATTTTTACCATTTCATCAATCCTGCTTTTGGATACTGAACCAATGATATTGTTAACAGCTTGACCTCTCTTGAATAATATTAACGTTGGAATGCTGGATATCCCAAACTGTCCTGAAATATTTGGATTTTCATCAACATTTACTTTACCTACAACTAATTTGCCAATGTACTCTTTACCAACTTGATCAATTATCGGAGACATCATCCTGCAAGGTCCACACCAAGGGGCCCAAAAATCAACTAAAAATAGCGGATATTTGTTGATTGTCTGAGCAAAATTTGAGTCGGCAAGATTGAGTGGTTCTTTGATATTTTTTAAAAGCTCCTTTTCATTCACTATATGTTGTAGCTTTTTCATTCTTTTTTCGTTAATGATCCTTAATTCTTCATCTTCCAATTTAGTTTATGTTAACAAGTGACCATGTTTTGGTTTATTATGTTTTTTGATTTGTAGATTCCTTTCCGATATCTAATTATCTGAGATAGGTCAAAACATTTCCGATCTTGGCCGAAAAAGTAAATGACGATAAAGAAGAGAATTCCGAAGAGACAGACAGTGGAGTATTGGACAACGATGCGGATGATAATGGCAATGAGAAAGAAGAGAATTCCGAAGAGACAGACAGTGGAGTATTGAGGAGAGAAATAGAATTCTTGAATGGGGAACTAGAAAAGGAAAGAGAATTATCGGAAAAGAATTTGTCAAAACTTAGGTACCTTATGGCGGATTTTGACAATTATCGGAAACAAATGCAGAAACAGGTGGAATCAAAGATTGAAGAAAATAGGGGTCAGCTCTTCATAAAAATTTTAAAGATTTACGATGATTGTGTATTAGCGCTGGAAACTCTAAAAAATGGCCAGTATGATTCAACAGTAATTGGTGGAATACAAGGAATAATGACCAATTTTGAAGGTTTTATGAAAGATGAGGGCATGGTAGAAATAGAAACCATGAACACACCATTTGATCCAAATGTACACGATGCTATTGGATTTGTAACAAATGACTTGGCACCCGATAATACAATAGTAGAAGTAGTAAGGAAGGGATATTTGCTAAACAATAAAGTTTTAAGACCTTCTTCAGTCATTTTATCTAAACGAACAGTTACAAATAAAGATATCAATGAAAGAGATAAGGAGTAGTGAATAGAGATTATGGGTAAAATTATTGGGATAGACCTTGGAACAAGTAATTCTGCAGCATCTGTAATGATCGGTGGAAAGCCTACAATAATCCAAGCCGCCGAAGGAACATCTGTTGGTGGAAAAGCCTTTCCGTCATATGTTGCCTTCACCAAAGACGGCCAATTGCTTGTTGGCGAGCCTGCAAGAAGGCAGATGGTAACAAATCCTGAAGGTACAGTTATAGCTGCAAAGCGCAAGATGGGTACTGATTTCAAATTTAAAGTCTATGACAAGGAGTATACGCCACAACAGATTTCGTCATTTATTTTGCAAAAAATAAAGAGA
Organism: bacterium; assembly: GCA_014381105.1. Taxonomy (GTDB): domain Archaea; phylum Thermoproteota; class Nitrososphaeria; order Nitrososphaerales; family Nitrososphaeraceae; genus TA-21. Next base: position 1,560 of record JACMIO010000121.1, read on the forward strand.
GATTCTGAAGCCTACATTGGTGAAACTGTAGACAAGGCAGTGATAACGGTCCCGGCATATTTTAATGATAATCAACGACAGGCAACAAAGGATGCAGGAGAAATCGCAGGCCTCGAAGTTGTTAGAATTATTAATGAACCTACAGCTGCTTCACTAGCCTATGGACTAGATAAGGTAAACAAAGATTTGAAGATAATGGTCTTTGATCTCGGTGGAGGAACTTTGGATGTTACCATTATGGAAATGGGCGGTGGCGTATTTCAGGTAAAGAGTACTTCTGGAGATACTCAACTAGGCGGTACGGATATGGATAATTCTGTGGTGGAGTTCATTATTCAAGAATTTAAGAACCAAACTTCCATCGATATTCGTAATGATAAGGCTGCAATGATGAGAATTAAGGAAGCAGCTGAAAAGGCAAAAATTGAATTGTCTAATGTAATGAGCACTGAAATAAATTTACCATTCTTATCTTACGATCCATCATCGGGTCCAAAAAACTTGGTCTTGACATTATCAAGATCAAAGCTAGAGGAATTGTTGAGACCAATAATTGAAAGATGTAAAACTCCCATGTTGCAAGCAATTGAGGATGCAAAGCTGAAACCCACCGAGATAGAAAAAATTATTTTGATTGGAGGACCAACCCGTATGCCGATTGTTCGACAATTCATCTCAAGTGTAATGTCAAAGGAGCCCGAAAGAGGCATTGATCCTATGGAAGCCGTAGCTATGGGAGCGGCCGTTCAAGGGGCAATCATTGCGGGGGATGTAACTACAGACATACTTTTAGTTGATGTGACTCCGCTAACATTAGGTGTGGAAGTACTAGGGGGATTAAAAGAACCACTTATTGAAAGAAATACGACTATTCCTACAAAGAAAAGTAAAGTCTTTACTACCGCTGCAGACTATCAAAACGCAGTAACTGTGCACGTAGTTCAGGGTGAAAGATCGATGGCATCCGATTGTGTTTCCTTGGGAATGTTCAACTTATCAGGAATACCGCCAGCGCCAAGAGGAATTCCGCAAGTGGAAGTTACTTTTGATATTGACGCAAATGGCATTCTAAATGTCACTGCAAAAGACCTTGCTACTTCGAAGGAATCCAAAATAACGATTTCTGCAAATACTAAACTTTCCAAAGATGATATTGAAAGACTAAAGAAGGAATCAGAGCAATTTGCCGAACAGGATAAAAAGAAGAAGGAAGAGGCGGAAGTGAAAAATGAAGCAGACAATTTAACATATACTGCAGAAAAACTGACCCAGCAGGATTTGAAGGACAAGATAAAACCCGAACAAGTAGAAAAAGTGAATAACGCTGTCAAGGAATTAAAGGAAGCCATGTCGTCAAACAATATTGATGAGATAAAGAAGAAGATTGAATCCCTAAAAAATATCCTAGGCGAAATAAGTACCGAAGCATATAAATCGGCTGGTGCTGCTGCATCGCAACAAGCAACCTCATCTCAAAATTCTGAAAATGCAAATCAACCAACAGATAGTGCAAATCAACCAACAGATAGTGCAAATCAACCAACAGATAGTGCAAATCAACCAACAGATAGTGCAAATCAACCAAC
>JACMIO010000122.1 GCA_014381105.1 bacterium
CTTGGGAAATTCCATAAAATTTCTAAAAATTGTTCGCTGTCCTACCCAAATAATTTGAGGTTTGGGGATCTCAAGTCTTGCTGAATCTTTCTTTGAAGCATTAACCAAATCTCCCTGAATTCTAGACAGGAGGGTTTCGTACGATTTATCTGCGTTAACCATACTAAATGCTATGACGAGGGCTTTAATGTTCTTTGTCATGACGGCGCCATTTAGTCGTCATGAGCGCATCATGACGATGCAATATTTTGTTCTAAATTAGTTGGTCCATTCATTCATCCATTCCAGGAAGGGTATTATTGGATCCTCGTACGTTAGATTTGCAGAATTATTGACGTTAAATCCCAGCATAAGCATCCGTCCCTCTAATTGGCCTACTAGCCCTGGAGGAAGATCAGTACCTCTAAGAGGATTGAATAGCTTGAAAAAGTAATCTTGTTTATAGTAGGCAATGTGCCATGCGTAACAATCTGATAGAATAGTAGGATCTCTTGATATTCTTCTTGTTATATCGAAACTTATTTTATTATTGTTATTTTGGATATTAGAATCGATCAAGATTTGCATCGATCTCTTGTTGAAATTTTCCCTCAACAATTCCTGGTTCATACTTGTGGGATTGCTTGAAAGAACTCTAACTTGTCTTGCGAGTTGTTCCATTGTTTTTCTTGCAATGTCTTTAACATTGGTAATTTCCAAGTCTCCGTTAACTTTATGATCTTTACCAAATATGTAAAATGAAGCAATTATCTCGTCTTTTTCAGTTAACGGTAGGTTATTCTTACCGTTGATGAAACTTAAAACCCTGTTGGGAAAATCACGGGGAAGAAAAATTCCCATATAGGAATCTGAAATAATCAACTTTCGTAGTCAGATGAATTTGGTTAGCGGGATATTAAAAAGTAATATGAAATAATAAAAATATAGTTTTGGAAAAAAAGAGGTAAGAATACTTAATGCGCGTGTGGTGGAGGAGCACTACCCTTTGACAAAGCTTCATTAAAAGTACCTGAAGCCTTTTCATGAAATTCAAGTGAAGATTGATCTACTTTTACAGCTTGTGGAGGACAAACCGATACACAGGCCATACACCAAATGCAATCATGCTCACGAATTGGATCTGCTTTGTCAGTGTAATCTTTGCGTTCTTCTTTGACATCACTACCCGTACCAGCCCAAGTTTGATTCTTTGCCTCTGTAGCTGGAACGTCATTTTCTGTTCTATACCACTGGAATACCTGCACTGGACATGCTTCAATACATGCACCGTCGGCTACACATGAATCCCAATCGACCGCTACCATGGTACCGCTTACACCAATAGGTACTATTTGTTCACCCCTTGCGGCATATGCTGCTTTTACTTCTTCGTTTTCTGCAGCTTCTTGTAGTTTTCCTGGGCCCCACATGTAATGGAACTGTTCTGCATCTGGAAGTTGTATCTTGCCAGTAACCTGATGATTTTTTGGAAAGTCTGGATCTATAGGCATGTTAATCGTTTTGATCTTTGTCTGAATATTATATAAACCATATGTGTATTCCACCCCTACCCGAGGGCTGTCTTGCGGTGAACTGATGGTTCTATTATCTACGACTTTATGGCTTTTTCAACAGTACTTGCCATCATGTCCAAGTCGTTTCCTGTAACTGAAGGATGTACTGGCAGCGAGAGGACACTTTTTGAAGCCCATTCTGTTATCTCGAGTTCACCTTTATGAAACTTTGAGTAGTATGGTGTCTGATGAACGGGCGGATCGTAATAGACAGTAGCGCCAATTCCGTGTTCATTAAGAAACTTTTTCACTTTGTCACGAGATTCATTGAAGGCCATAGTATAAAGATACCAATTGTATTTTGCCCTCTGATTTTCATGGGGCAAAACAATATTTTTGTCCCTAATTTTATCACTTAACAGTTGCCCTAGTTTATTTGCGTTGGTTGCTCTCTTGTCCAACATGGATTGAATCTTTTTCATTTGTGTTTTTGCAATTGCTGCCGAAATTTCTGGTAGTCTCATATTGAAGCCAACAATACGTGTATCGTAGCCATTCACCATGCCATGATTTCGAATCATTCGCAGCTTTTCTGCAAACTCGTCGCTATTGGTAGTAATCGCTCCACCCTCACCTGATGTCAGGACTTTAGATGCATACATGCTAAAACATCCCATTTGTCCTATAGTCCCTGTCTGTTTTCCATCGTATGTAGACCCCAAAGATTGACAGGCATCTTCAATGACCATCAAGGATTTCTTGTTTGCAAATTCCAGAATTTCGTCCATCTTTGCAGGGTGTCCGTATAAATGGACTGGTATTATCGCCCTTGTCTTATCGGTAATCTTGCGTTGTAAATCTTGAGGGTTCATGCAGTAGGTATCTTTTTCAATATCTACAAAGACAGGTTTGGCACCCGTACATGCCACCGAATTTGCAGTTGCAACAAATGTAAATGATGGGATCAGCACTTCATCGTTTTCTCTGATACCTGCAGCAAGAATTGAAGCGTGCAATGCAGCAGTACCAGAATTTACAGCTATAGCATGTTTGACATGCAGGAATTCGGCCAACAACTTTTCAAAATCCTGAACTCTTTTGCCGCCAGAATAAGCTGCTGAGGTCAAAATTCCCTCATCTAGTACGTTGAGAATTTCTTGTCGTTCATCTTCATCTATTTGTGGTTTATTTATTGGTATCATCAATGATTCACTTGATTAATAATTTAGTAATATACAAAATAATGATGCCATTTATAATTAAAACGTCTTACGGCTATCGGAAGCATTTAAACAAATAAAAATAAGAAAAAGTCCAAGAGATTCAAGCAGATGTGGCAGAGTGGTCTTCTTAGATTTAAGAACACAATAATGCGTCGGCCTTGAGCCAAGTCGAAAGAAAGCCGATTCGCCTTCGGGCGAGCAGGAGTTCAAATCTCCTCATCTGCGTCATAAATATCCTATTTGACATTTCTAATTTCATTGATGGATTTATGGTAGTGAATCGATTGGATTTGACAGGAAATTAAATAGAATTATAAAAAATCAAGTTTAATGCAAGCGCATGGAAAAAAGACAGCTAATGCGACTTGTTATCCCTTCGGTTCTAGTCATAATTGTCAGCATAATAACCATGAAATATTCACCTAGTGAAACCCTGGTGCCATTACCTTCTCCAGTATCAGATTCGAGCAATCTAACAACTTCAAAGGGAGTTGAAATTATTGCACAAGGATTACAAGCTCCAAGGGCTGTCGATGTTTCTAAGGACGGCAGAATTTTCATTACGGAAAAAAATGGAAGTATTAGAATCGTTGAAAATGGTACCCTTTTGGAGGAGCCTGTCGGTGACATTAGAGTTGAAAATATTGGGGATGCGGGATTGCTTGGACTTGCATTGCACCCAAACTTTACACAGAATCACCTCTTCTATGTATATTACACATACTCAAACAACACTGGTCTATTTAATAGGGTCCTGATGCTTCAAGAAAGCAATTACAAGATAATTGATTCAAAGACAATTATAGATGGCATTCCTGGGGGCGAGTATCGTGATGGGGGTCGCATTAAATTTGGCCCAGATGGGAAACTATATGTCTCAACTGGAGATGCCTCAATTCCAGAATTATCACAGGACCCAGACTCTCTGGCAGGAAAAATTCTTCGTGTTAATGAAGATGGAACTATTCCACTAGACAATCCAATTTCTAATTCAAGTGTGTATGCGTATGGTTTTAGGAACGCTCAAGGTTTGGCATGGAATATCGGCAGTGGCGACCTCTATGTTTCCGATCAGGGAGCAGCTGGTAATGATGAAATAAACCTCGTGACACCTGGAAAGAATTATGGATGGCCCAACGAAGAATGCAATAGTAACGGTGAAAATACTGCTCCATTGCTGTGTTTCAATCCATCCCTTGAACCTTCAGGTTTAGTCTTTGCAGGTTCAGACAAGTTGGGATATAAAGAACATCTGATTGTCGCCACTCTAAAGGGATCCCATTTAAGAGAAATTAACTTTGAAACAGGTAGTCAAAGTACCATCCTTGTTGGTTATGGCCGCATTGCAGATGTTGTCGAATCTGGGGATGGATCAATCTTTGTTCTTACGAGTAATACCGATGGAAGGGCATTGCCGCAAAAGGATGATGACAAAATATTAAGGCTTACTAGATCATAGTAGTCGTACCAATGACAGAAAAGAAATTTTACCAGATGAGTCTCGAAGAAAGATTGTCATTAATAGCAGCAAAAAGTGGTCTTACGAAAAATGAAATTTCCACTGTTGTTAATCATCCATTATCCTTTGATAAAATTGACAAGATGGTAGAAAATGCAATTGGAAGTTTTTCACTTCCTCTTGGTATAGCAACAAATTTTGTAATCAATGGGAAAGAGTATCTTGTTCCCATGGCTATCGAAGAACCTTCCGTTATTGCAGCCGCAAGTCATGCTGCAAAACTAGCCAGATCTAAAGGAGGATTCAAGGCTTCCGCAAAAAACTCTATAATGAGAGGTCAGATTCAGGTAACCAACCTTTTAGATATCAAAAAAGCCACGCAGGCCATTTCAAAGAGTAAGGAGTCCTTGCTCAAAGTAGCCAATTCCGTTTCAAAAAATGTGAAGGCTGTTGATCTGAAATCAAGAGTAGTTGACAATGACATCGATGGAACAAAAATGCTTCTGGCTGAAATTTATGTGGATTGTAAAGATTCCATGGGAGCCAACACCATAAATACAATGTGCGAACTTTTGGGTCCTAAAATACAGCAAAAGACAGGTGGTAAGGTTATTCTCAAAATACTATCCAACTATGCCACGGAGAGGATCGCTATTAGTAAAGCTACCTTCAAGAAGGAAGAACTCGGAGGAGCTGATATTGTTGATAGGATACTTTCCGCTTTTGCTTTAGCCTTTTCTGATACTCACAGGGCAGTAACACATAACAAAGGAATCATGAATGGAATTGATGCAGTTTGTATTGCAACAGGTCAAGATTTTCGTGCAATTGAGGCTGCCGCTCATGCATATGCATCAAGAGATGGCAAATACCGATCACTTACTTCTTTTTCAAAGTCGTCAAATGGCGATCTTGTAGGTAAAATAGAAATTCCCCTATCAGTTGGCATTGTAGGCGGCATATCAACAGTCCATCCTATGGCCAAAATGGGCCTGAAAATATTAGGGGTAAAATCGGCAAGCGAACTAGCCTGTGTTATAGCATCTGCCGGACTTGCGCAAAATTTAGCAGCAGTAAGGGCATTGTCCACAGAAGGAATTCAGAAAGGACATATGAAACTTCATGCAAAAAATATTGCTGTTGCAGCAGGCGCGACTGGCAAAATAGTTGATTTGGTTTCAGAAGCAATGTACAAGCAGTCAAAGATAAGTTTGGATAGTGCTAGACGAATTCTACACGATTTGGGAACGGTAAAGGATGATTCGTCAAAGAATACTAAAAATACTCCATAATAAATAATTTTGAACAATTTTTCATAATAAACATATTAATAATTGTCAGAAAAGAAACTCTACAACTAATTTATTCAATAGAAATATATCCCATTAAAAAGATCCTTTTGATATCAGATGGCAACAGTAAAATTTGCGATACCAAAAGGCAGTATCGAAGATGCGACATTTAAGATCCTTGAAGAGGCATGGCAAACAGTCAGGGGTCGGGGTAGAACATATAGGGTTAAGCTAAGTGATCCCGAAATAGAAGTAAAAATCCTCAGACCACAAGAGATCCCAACATATGTACAAGAGGGATTTTATGATATAGGAATTACTGGTAAAGATTGGATTATCGAAGCAACTGCAGATGTCAAAATTCTATTGGATCTAGAATATGGTCAGGTTGATCAGGTCGTAGCAATTCCGGAAAATTTTGAATACAACAACTTGACTGAGTTAATAGAAGGTTTCGCAAAACAGAAACGAACTTTAAGAATTTCATCAGAGTACCTCACTACAACTTCTGCTCATATACGTTCTAACAAAGCATACCAAAAGTATTATAGTGATATTCGTCCGATGATTATTACCCCATGGATGAGAATAGGTGAAAATAAAATGGTTGAAATCTTTCTATCCTTTGGCGCCACTGAGGCCAAACCCCCTGAAGATGTTGATGCTATATGTGATATAACAGAAACAGGCACTACACTTGTTCAAAACAACTTGAAGCTTATTGAAACTTTGGGTCATTCAAGTGCACATCTAATTGCAAACAAGAAATCATTAGAAGACAAAGTAAAGGCTGAGAAAATCGCAGACATAATCGCCCTTATCAAGGGTGTTGTGGAAGCAAGGAAAAAACTTCACATTTTTGTGAATGTGAAAGAAGAGAACCTGCAAAAATTGTTGGATAGTTTGCCTGCACTCAAAAGACCCACAATTAGCAAATTAAGTGAAGAAGGCTGGTTTGGTGTCAACACAGTCATAGACAAAAATGAATACATAAAGTTAGTTCCAAAGTTAAGAGAGATAGCGCAAGGACTTGTTGTGATACAGCCAAAACAAATTCTTCCCTTAGAGGAGTTAAAACAGGTCATGAATAAGTGATCAAAAAAATAATAGTAAAGAATGCAGTCAAAGAAGCAAATCTCATTCGACGTTCAAATCGTATCCCTCAGAAAAGTGAGATAGTTGAGAAAATAATTAGTAATGTTATCAAATTTGGGGACAGTGCGATTCTAAAATATACGAAAAAATACGATAATGTAAAAATCGACTCCATAACAGTAGACAAAGCCGAATTAAAAAAAGCCTACAAAGAGGTAACAGCGAATCAATTGAATTCCCTAAAGAAAAGCAAAAAACTTCTTGAAAAAAATGAGAAAATGCTTTTGAAACGATTGACAGGAATCGTATCATCTGAGAATGGTGTAACAATTGAGAGAGCACTCAAGCCAATAGAAAGTGTTGGATGTTATGTCCCTGGTGGACGAGCAAGATATCCGAGTACATTGATGATGTGTGTCGTTCCTGCCATAATTGCAGGGGTAAACAGGATATCTGTAGTAAGTCCTCCCATGAAGGATGGTAGGATTGATCCTGTCACGCTAGTAGCTGCTGACATATGCGGTATTGATGAAGTCTATAGAATAGGTGGTGCCCAGGCGGTGGCAGCTCTTGCATACGGAACTAGAACAATAAAGAAAGTAGATAAAATTGTTGGACCAGGTGGGTTATTTGTTAATATTGCAAAATTTCTTGTTAGTAACAAGATTGGCATTGATATGATAGCAGGTCCAACTGAACTTTTAATATACGCAGATTCAAGATCTGATCCCCGATATGTAGTCAAAGATCTGATATCTCAGGCAGAACATAGTCCGGATACAATTTGTGGTGTCGTTACTACTTCAGAGTCTCTGGTTAAAAAATTAGTAAATGAAATCAAGAATACATTGAATAGTTCCCTATCGAGATTGGAAATTGTCTCAGCTAGCCTGAGAAAAAACGGTTTTATTGCACTATGTAAAAATGAGGATGATGGAATATCATTTATTAACGAACTTGCACCAGAACACCTTGAAGTCATATCAGAAAACCCTGGTAGAATTGCTTCTAAGATAAATACTGCTGGTATTGTGTTACTGGGTAAGTATAGTCCATCATCGGCAAGTGACTATTGTCTTGGGTCAAATCACGTGTTACCAACGATAGAATTTGGTAAATCAAAATCCTCATTATCAGTACTTGATTTTGTAAAATTAGTTAACCATATTACAGTAACAAAAATGGGTCTCCAATCAGTTCAAAAATACATAAAGGAATTGGCCTTTGCAGAAGGTTTACCGAATCACTATTATGCTGTAGAAGAGAGGTTTAGAAATTGACAGATTGGTTGATAAAGGAAATGAAGAAAATTTCTATGATAGAGAAGTATGCTGTACCCCCTGAGAATAATTATTCTAAATTGGACGCAAATGAAAATCTAGTTGTAGACAAGGATTATCTTACCAAAATTGCATTAGATAGTTTAAAAAAAATTGATCTGAGAAAATATCCCATTGACCTTTACGAACAACTCTATAGGAGGCTGTCGCATTATCTAAAGATAAGTGAAAAGTCACTAGTATTGGGTAGTGGTTCTGATCAAATTATTGATTTACTTTTGACTCTAATTGGAAAAGGAAGGAGGTTAACTTCAATTTATCCTACTTTTTCATATTTTAAGACAAGATGTCAGTTCCATGGAATAGCATTTTCTGATATAATGTTATCATCAATTGATAACACTCTTGATATAGAGGAATTTATAGTCGATGCAAAAAAATCACATGCGATTTACTTGTGTTCTCCCAACAACCCTACAGGAAATCAATTTGACAAATCAGAAATTCTGCATATTTTGAAAACCTTGAAAAATAATCTGGTAATTGTAGACGAAGCATATGTAGAATTTTCAAAGTATTCATTAACTAAATATGTAAATGAGTATTCAAATCTGGTAATTCTTCGTACATTCTCAAAGGCATTGGGTTTGGCAGGTGCAAGAGTAGGATATATGGTAGCAAACAAGGAACTTGCAGAATTATTTAGAAATAGAATTCAGTTACCATATGCAGTAAATAGCCTTTCCCTTGCCATTGCAGTGTCATTGATCTCTAGACCTAAAAAAGTACAGGAAAGCATTTCACTAATAAAAAATGAAAGAGAGAGACTCTACCAAAATCTCTCAAAAATTAAAAACATTGATGTTTACAAATCAGATGCAAACTTTCTGTTCATAAAATGTAACACAAGATATAGTAGAATTGTTGAGGCGCTAGAAAATTCAAAAATAGTAGTAAAAGGATTAGGTAACATCAAAAACTATGGAAATTGTATCAGAATTACGGTGGGTACAAAAAAGATGAATAATAAAATATTGTCAGCAATTAAGAACATTCATTGAATTCAAAGCAGAATCGATTACAATGAATTCAAATGCATGTATTATTTTTGATATCGATGGTACGCTGATTGATACTAGAGAATCTTACAACAAGTCCATAAAAAAAACTGTCCAGTTCCTTGTAAAATACATCGATATATCCAAAGAGAACCTAGGGAAAATAGTCAGTGATGAACTGATTTTCAAGTTCCGTAAATCTGGAATGTTTAACAATGATATTGACACAAGCTATGCGCATGTTCTAAGTATATTATGCGGGCCTCCCAAAAAATCTGATTTACTTTTTTTTATAGAAAACATTGCACAGAACGCCAGTTCAAAGGGAATCATATCCGTAGAAAATTATCTAAAAGACTACTCGGAAAGCCGTCTCAAACAGATAAAGAAATTATTGAGGTATCCTGGAGATGTTAATACAAGTATAATAGCTCGGGTCTTTGACGAGTACTTTTATGGTCCGCAATTGTTTAAAAAACAGCACGGCACAAATTCAAAATATTATTCTGGAAGACCACTCATTGAAAATGACATACTTTTAGCTACAAATTCGACTCTCAAGAAAATATCGAATATGTTTGATTTGAGAACAGGAATTGTTTCGGGAAGGAGTAGAATTGCTGCAGAGTATTCTCTGAAATCAGTATTTGAGTTTTTTGATATGAAGGGGTCAGTTTACTTGGAGGATGAAAAAAGAGAGATGGGCAAACCAAACCCTTCGGCCTTAATAAAATCAGTTAAAAGTTTTGGAGTCAGCAATGCTTTTTATGTTGGAGATTCCGCAGAGGATTTGTTCATGGTACAGAGAGCAAGAAAAATATCCAATCTGGACATTAAATTAATTGGAGTGTGTGCCTCTAATGCAAGATCAAATCAAATAAGGAGCCTGTTTACAAGTAATGGAACTTCGTTAATAGTCAAAAACATAAATGAATTACCGAACATATTAAATAAAGTTAAGACACAATTTTAGATACTAATTGTCAGATACTGATAAGGTTAGGACTGCATCGCTGAGCAGGAGTACATCTGAAACAACAATAAAACTAGATGTTAATCTTGATGGCGAGGGTAAAGCACAGATATCAAGTGGTTTGAAATTTCTAGATCACCTGATAACAACCTTTAGCAAGTACAGCCTGGTTGATATAGAAGCTGATGTCAAATCTCATGATTCGATTTTACATCATTTGATAGAAGACATTGCTATCTGCATGGGCCAGAGTCTGGATAAGGCGTTAGGAAATAGAGCCAGAATCATGCGATTTGGATACGCTATTGTGCCTATGGATGATTCAAGGAGTAATGCAGCAATTGATCTAGTCAAGAGACAATACTCAAAGTTTGAATTAAAATTAGATAGAAATGAAGTGGAAGGTATTGCAAAGGGGGATATTGAACACTTTTTTAGATCTTTACTTCAGAATCTTGTTGCCTGTACGCACATACAAGTAGAATATGGAGAAGATGATCACCACAAATTAGAATCTGCCATGAAGAGCTTTGCTATTGCGTTTAGAAATGCTGCAGCAATTGATCAAAGGAGAAAAGGCCTTCCTAGTACCAAAGACATGATGTAAATGGCTAAAATAGCTATTTTTGATTTCGGAGCAGGTAATCTATTTAATTTGCACCAATCCCTCCTGGGTAATGGCGCGCGTTCCGTAGATATCATTAGGTCTCTTAGGGAACTGGAGAATTATGATGGACTAGTTTTACCAGGAGTAGGTAACTTTGATAGCGCCATTAGTTCTATGCAAAAGGATTCAGCATTAATGAATGCTGCTGTAGATAAGGGCATGCCAATACTTGGGATTTGTCTTGGCCTTGAAATGCTGTTTGATAGAAGCGAGGAAGGAATTTTGGAGGGTCTTAAGATATTAGATGGCGATGTTTTGATGCTTCCAAAAGTAAAGGTCAAAGTACCTCATATAGGATGGAATAATTTAAGAATTGTTAACACTGGAAGTAACCTTTTGAAAGGTATTCCGCAGGATTCCTGGGTGTATTTTGTTCATTCGTATCATATTGAGCCCCAAGATGATAAGCTCATTGCAGCAGTAACTGAATATGGTTCAAAATTGCCTGTTGTAATAGAACGTTCAAATCTTTTTGGTACCCAATTCCACCCTGAAAAATCAGGAAAAATTGGAGCCCAAATTATGAAAAATTTTGTAAATATTTGTGAAAAAAACGAATGAAGGTATTAGCAGCAATTGACATAATGAATGGGGAAGTAGTCAGGTTAACCAAAGGCGACCAATCTACCAAAAAAGTGTATAGCAAAGACCCTGTTCAGGTTGCAAAGAAATGGGAAAAAGATGGCGCTGATATGTTGCACATAGTTGATCTTGATGCTGCATTTGGTAGTGCTACGAATAATCTTTCAATAATCTCTGACATTCTGCATGCCGTGAATATTCGAGTTCAGATTGGTGGCGGTATTCGCGATACTGATACTTTTGAAAGGATTGCCAAAATGGGATTTTCAAGAATTGTAGTCGGAACTATGGCTTATCGAAATGAAAATGAATTGCGTTCACTCAGCAAGAATTATAGCGACAAGATTGTCATTTCGCTTGATGAAATAAATGGAAAGGTAATGATTGAAGGGTGGAAATCTTCTTCAGACTATACTATTGACGATGCGATAAGCAAGTTCAAAAAGTTTGGAATTTGCAATTTTCTCCTGACTAGCATAATCAAGGATGGAACTCTTTCTGGTCCAGATATTGTTACTTTAAATAGCATTAATACAGATCGAAAGTCAAAGATAATTGCTAGTGGTGGGATTTCTAACTTGCTAGATGTGTTAAGGGTTCGAGCAATCGGATGTGATAGTGTGATTCTGGGTAAGGCATTATATGAAGAAAGGTTGGAGATAAAAAAGGTGAAAGCAGTAGCGTAATGCCGTTATCAAAGAGAATCATTCCATGTCTTGATGTAGATAATGGTAGAGTGGTCAAAGGAATCAAGTTCCGAGGAGTAAAGGATGCAGGTGACCCAGTTGAACTTGCTAAAACATACTGTGACCAGGGAGCCGACGAACTTGTCTTCCTTGATATTACTGCTTCAAAACAAGACCGCGAGATTATGAAAAGCATGGTTAGAAAAGTAGCCAGTGTAATAGACATACCCTTCACTGTGGGAGGAGGGATAAAGACGCTTTCAGATGCAAGAGAGATTCTCCTCAATGGGGCTGATAAAGTCTCAATTAACACTGCAACAGTCAAAACCCCTGAATTGGTAACTGATCTTATGAAAATATTCGGTAGACAATGTGTTGTAGTTGCAATCGATGTAAAGAGAAATTATGAGGTTGATGAAAAGAATGAAAAACATACGATAATGCATGGTCCTGAAAGGGATTTTTATTTTGAAGTAATGATATACGGTGGATCCAAAGGTACAGGAATTGATGCCATCCAATGGGCAAAAAAAGTAGAAGAACTTGGTGCCGGCGAAATACTCTTGACAAGTATAGATGCAGATGGTACTAAAAATGGTTACGATATTGAATTGACTAATGCAATATGCAATAGTATAAGAATACCTGTTATTGCATCAGGTGGTTGTGGCTCTTCAGATCATATGGTTGAAGCCTTCAAGAAAACTGATGTGGATGCAGTACTGGCAGCTTCCATATTTCATTATGACAAGTTAACACTTGATAAGGTAAAAAAATATCTGGCTGAAAAGGGAATTCGGACCAGATTATAGAAATAAACTGATTCAGTTAAATCAAATCAAATTCTATTTATAATTAGAGTAACAGAAAAAATAATAAAATTTAAAGGATCTCAACGCAATGTGAGTGCAAAAATAAATATCCCAGCTATCATTTCTGCAGTCAAAACGTAATCCTTGATTTTCTTTATCCTGCTGGCACTTACTTTCCTGATTCCTCTGATAAAATGTTGATCACGTATGGTAACAAGAGCATACAACCTGGTGAGTGCCATCAAGAAACTTACTCCCAGATAGATTGGAAGCATCAAAAAGTCTTTTGGATTGCGTCTTAAATGTGGAATAATTTTGATAGTCCTGCCAACTAACCATAAAATAACTATTGAGATGGCCAATGCCCATTGATTTTCAATAATTGCGATTGTGAGAAATATCGGACCCAATAATAGTGTAAAGACTGAAATAAAACGGTCTACCATGGAAAATGCAAGGTAAGGGCGTTTCCATACCCATCCACTCCATAAGCTTTGGAAATCAGAATTATGACTGTTCCTTGCCCACCTAATTCGTTGTCTGATAAACTGGTCAAAACCTGGCGCTGCAGATGAATATATTACTGCAGAACTCTGATAATAGGTCTTCCATCCTTCCTGTTGAACGAGTCTTGTAAAACACTTATCTTCACCTGATTCCTTTTTTCTTCCAAGGATATTTTCATTTAGAAAGAAATTCATCTTTGGTACTAGAATTTCCCTTCGATACAGTGCAGTCTTACCGCTTAAACATGACAGAGCTTTTCCACCTGCTGTTTGTGCTGGCATATCATAATAGTTTCGCATATCCCAAAAGATATCAGTCATCTTTTGCCAGATTGTTCTTGTTTCAATGGGGTGATATCTGGGAGTAACTCCTCCAATTTTTGGATCAACTTGAAACGGCCGTAGGGCATTTTCCAAAAAATTTGAATCCCACATAGTATCGCTATCTGTTAGCGCAAGTATACTGCCCTTTGACTCCGATATCCCATCGGCTAAGGCGGCCCTCTTACCAGGTTTTGAAGTCACTATCAGCTTTAGATTACTCTTGCCTTGTTGAAATTCCTTAAATTCAGCTACGCATTCTGGATCGGACTTGTCGATAATTGCTATTATTTCTGTAGGCGTATTTTTCCACCAGGATTCCAAAGATCTCTTAAAAATTTTCTTGTCTTCTTTGTACACGGGTATGATTACTGACACAGTAAACTGCTCTGTGGCATTTGAAGCAGCCTTAGTTGAACTTGGCGTTATTGGAGAATAGAGAGTCGCGACTATTTTTTTGATTAACCATGTGGTCCATCTCCAAGTGCCTATAATACCCAGTGGGATAATAAGCCAATAATTGTACAATGAACTTGGAATGAAGTTTCTAAAAATGTAATCTTTCAGGCCATTAAACTGGTAAATGATATCGTTAATGTCAAACCAGATTGGTGAAATAAGCAGGGAAACGGCAAAAGCAATAAGTAGCAGGTCAAAAATAATATTTCCAAAAATTCCGTCGTACTTTTGAAGCGATTGGTCCCTGTAAGTTTTCACTATTTAGTTTCCATTTCCAGATTATTTATTAGTAACTTTTGCTGTGAAATAGAAGTTAATGACGTAAGAAGGTTAGTGTTAATTCTTACTATATTTCTTACTCGAAAAAGAAAAGGAATTATATAAATATGATTAATTATAACCCCCCTATAATAAAGAGGGATTTTGCACGAGTAAGATAAGCATTATTGGTTCGGGTGTAGTAGGAAGTGCAACGGGCCAGGGATTTCATAAGTTAGGTCATGAGGTAATTTTTTATGACATTTCAAAGGAAAGGCTTAGAACTCTAAAGAATAATGGATACAAGGTTGCAGACAATCTGAGTGATGCAATGTCACAAACAGATATTTCATTTGTATGTGTTAATACTCCAACTCATAATTCCCAGCAAGACCTTTCACAAATACTTTCTGTGCTATATCAACTTGCAAACTATCTGAATTCAACCGATAATAAACGCCATATGCTAGTGTTCAGGAGCACAATGTTGCCTGGTACTATGCGCAGCGTAGTGTTAAACTATCTCGAAAAGAACTGTATCAAAAAGAGAGGAGTCGACTATGAAGTTGCCTACAATCCAGAATTTCTGAGACAGATTTCTGCGCTGGATGATTTCTTCAAGCCAGACCGAGCAATAATTGGAGATGAGGGCAGTAGCGAATTGTCAAATTTGCTAGTCGATATATACAAGCCTTTGACAAAAAATATCCTCACCACCTCATTTGAAGCTGCGGAGCTCATCAAGTATGCATCAAACTGCTTTTTGTCATTAAAGATTTCATTCTTTAATGAAATAGGATTGATTTGCAAACATTTGGGAATAGACGACAAGGTTGTGAGTTTGGGTGTATCGTTGGATAAAAGAATTGGCAAATA
>JACMIO010000123.1 GCA_014381105.1 bacterium
TATTATCTATCTTTCTATTTATTCTAAATTCCAATCTTACTCTTAATCTCATTATCATGAGAAATATTAATAAATACTGATTTTGACACACCTGCTCCGTCAAAACAGATAAAAGATTGATAGGAAATTTTTCTATTGATGCGAAGGGAAATCATTGTTTTTGCATTCTTAATTTTGCTTCTAAGTTCAACTTATGTACTTATTTCAAGCATCAGTGAGAACAATATTTCTTATGCAGCATATGTAAGGGCATTACCGGAGAGCAGTGGGCAAGACCTAGTTGACCCTTCTTTGAAGGTTGAACTATTCTTCAAGGATGGCATCAAAGGTCCGGCGACCAGTATGGCATTTCTTGGCCCAGATGATATCCTTGTACTGGAGAAAAATACAGGCAAAGTACAGAGAATTCTCAATGGAAGTCTGCAACAAACCCCATTACTTCAGGTAAAAGTGGGAACAGAAGTTGAATTGGGAATGTTGGGAATAGCAATATCGAAGAACCAACTAGGGAAGACATTTGTATTCCTGTACTATACAGAGGCTAATAATTCTGGGATTGTCATCGGAAACAGACTTTACAGATATGAGCTTATAGATAACAAACTTGTGAATCCACTTTTACTTCTTGACTTGCCTGCGACTTCGACCATATTAGGACATGAAAATAATCATAACGGTGGAAAAGTAGTGATAGGTCCTGACAATAATGTGTATTTAGTTGTAGGAGATGTTGGAGGAAGAATGGGTAACATTCAGAATATAATGAGGGGTAATTCTCCGGATGGTACAAGTGGAATACTACGAGTTACTCAGGAAGGCAAGTCAGTGCATAATGGACCATTTGGTAGTTCAGTTCCAAATATACTCTACTACGCATATGGTATACGCAATAGCTTCGGATTTGATTTCGATCCTGTTAATGGTAACCTGTGGGACAGTGAAAATGGAGGAATCGATAAGGATGAAATTAATTATGTCTATCCAGGATTTAATAGTGGTTGGAGAAAGGCGATGGGTATGGCCTTAACAAGATTTGATCCTAATGAAGATTTATTTTATTTTGACGGAAAGGGAAAATACAGCGATCCAGAATTTGTGTGGAAGCAAACAGTTGCTCCAACTGCCCTTAAATTTTTGAATTCTACTAAACTAGGATCAGAGTATGAAAACACAATATTCGTTGGAGATGTGAAAACTGGTAATCTATACAATTTCAAACTTGATTCAACTAGGGAGCAATTGCAATTGAATCCACCTTTGGATGACAAAGTTGCTGATACCCCTCAGGAAATTCAAAGTATTGTATTTGGAAAAGGATTTGGAGTAATAACTGACATACAGGTAGGATCAGATGGCTTCCTTTACATCTTGGGAATTGATGGAACTATTTACAAAATAGTCCCAACCTAAAATCCTGACAGAATAAAATTTGATTTGTGTCTGTTGGTATTACTCGCTGCATTCTTAACTTAAAATATGGCAGAGCTTATGTTAATTGTATGAACTCTGCAGGCGGTTTCATAAAAGCTATTGAATCTGGTTCAAAGCATCTCCTTATGAAGCGATTTACACTGAGATATCCGGAAAAGAAACTAAAGTTTGTTGGTGATGGCTATCA
>JACMIO010000124.1 GCA_014381105.1 bacterium
TATCTGAAGGAGCTGTGCAAGAAACACAATATTAAAGTAAATTCGCTGTACGAAATTTCCAAATTTGTTTCAAACACAATGGGCGTTGTGGTTCAACCAAACAAGGCTATCATAGGAGAAAATGCCTTTGGGCATGAATCAGGAATTCATACCCATGGAGTACTCAGTAACCCATTGACCTATGAACCAATAAGTCCAGAATTGGTTGGTAGAAAAAGATGGCTTCAGGCAGGAAAACATGCAGGTGCTCATGGAATTCGTGCAATCTTGGCTGATTTCGGAATTCAACCCACGGAGGAACAGTTGCATAAAATTATCGAAAAACAAAAGGACCTAGCCGACAAAGGCAAGTCTGTCACTACATCACAACTCTTGTCAATCGCAAGTGAAGTGATGGGTAATACAAAATTTGAAGAGAAATTCAAACTTTATGATTTTCATATTATTACCGGAATGAATATCATTCCAACAGCAGTCATAAGATTGAATGCCCATGGAAAAGATTTGGTTGCATCAGATACGGGGGTTGGTCCTGTAGATGCGGCTCTTAAGGCAATACAAAAAATAGCAGTTGATATGGCAAACATTCGCATAAGAGAATATCGATTAGGATCTATAACAGGAGGATCGGATGCAATGGCAGAGGTTACCATAAAGGCAGAGGACATAGATGGTAACGTTGTCTCTTCAAGGAAATCAGGTGAAGATGTGGTTGTTGCATCAGTTGAAGCAATGATAGATGCAGTAAACAAACTAATGTTGAGAAAAGTACTGTATTCAAAAAATTAAGATCAAAATAGATGAGGATCATAAGAGTTGACTAGACATAGTATTTCATTAGTTAATGGCGACGGAATAGGTCCGGATCTTGCCAATTCAGGAAGAATGTTACTAGACAGTATAAGCGATTATTCTGGAATAAAATTTGATATAGTTAATGTAGAAGCTGGGGATAATGCACTGATAAAATATGGCAAGGCTTTACCAGATTTTTCATTTGACAGCATAAAAAAATCAGATGTATGTTTGAAAGCACCTGTTGGAGAGCATGCGGCTGACGTAATACTAGTTCTAAGGCGTCATTTTGAACTTTATGCCAATATAAGACCTGCTAAATCCTATCCAAATGTAAAATCTCTTCACCCTTCTGTTGATTTGGTGGTTGTCAGAGAAAATACTGAAGATATCTATTTGGGTTGGGAGTTTCCTATTGGTGACGATGCAGTCATAGGTCTTAGACTGACAACTGCAGAAGCATCGAGAAAAATAGCTCAATATGCATTTGAGGAAGCTTTGAGGAGAGGCGATAAAAAAAGTGTTGTTTGCGTCCACAAGTCAAATGTTATGAGAGTTGGAGATACTATGTTTTCTAGAATTAGTAAAGAGATTGCAAGAAAATTCCCTGAAGTAGAATTTAGTGAATCGTATGTGGATGCTTGTGCGATGAATTTGATTAGAAATCCTGAAAAATATGATGTTCTGTTGACTACTAACTTGTTTGGAGACATCCTATCAGACGAGGCTGCCCAAGTTGTGGGAGGTCTGGGATTGGCACCTGCAGGAAATATTGGGAAAACATTCGCCATCTTTGAACCTGTTCACGGTGCCGCTTTTGATATAGCAAATAAGAATATTGCAAATCCATCCTCGATGTTCCTGTCAATAAAGATGATGCTAGAATGGTTAGCCAGTAGGAACAAGAACAATGAAGAAACCAAGCTTATTGAGGTAGGAACAAAGATAGAAAATACACTGATAGGTCTTCTTCGGGAGAACCTAAAAACAATAGACATTGGAGGTAACTTACATACTGACGAATTTACAAAAAACTTCATATCCAAACTAATTGTGTAGTTCTCTACAATAGTATAGACTTGTCGATATTGCAATTGGCGCTTCTAAATTAATCATTTTTTATTAAAAAAATAAAATAAATACTTGTATTTTCATTCCTTATTTTCAGGTGGCGCCTGACAGAATTCTGTCAAAACACCATTCATTGATTTAGGATGAACAAAGGTTATTTTTCTACCATAAGAGCCAGTCCGAATATTACCAATCATTCGAGTGCCACTCGCAATGGCTCTTTCGACATCACTTTCGATATCATCCGCAGTAATTGCTATATGATGAATTCCTTCTCCACGCTCTGTTAGGAATTTCTTGATAGGGCTATCATCTGCCGTGGGTTCCATTAACTCTATTCTTGTATCTTCCAGTTTCAAAATTGCGATCTTGACTCTTTCTGTTGGAACCTCCTCGATATCAATTTTGTCGATTTTCAGAATTTTTTCGTAGTTCTTTAATGCTTCGCTTACACTGTTTACGGCTATTGCTACATGGTCAACTCTCAATTCAAATCATCCTCAAAAAGAGAACTTTTGTTCGTATCTTCCAAA
>JACMIO010000125.1 GCA_014381105.1 bacterium
ATATTTCCCTTGAGATGCTAGCTTAATATAACCTTGAACGGAAATATGAGCTGGACAACCTGTTTTACAAGGACTTGTACCAGTTTCAACAACATTTTCTCTATTGATTCTATGATCCTCATTCCATTTTTCAGGGCCCCACTCAGTATTAGATGGAAAGTCTACTCTCTTCTCTTCTATAATTGGAGTTTTAGTACATAGTTTTTGTCCTAATTTCAATGCATTAACAGGACAAATCTCAACACATTCTCCGCAAGCAACACATTTATCTTTATCTATTTGTGAAATATAATTTGAACGTACCATATCATTGTTAAGGAACATTCCAGCAATTCTTGTAGCAAAACAAGAACAACCGCAACAGTTACAAATAGCATGAGTTTTTCCAGGGCCATCTGTATTTGGTATTTGATGCATCAAACCATTTCCTTCGGCTTTTCTAATAATCTCAAAAGCTTCTTCCCTAGTAATAGCACGACCTCTTTTTGTACGTATATAGTATTCAGCAGCATGTCCTAGCTGAATGCACATATCTTCCTTCAAGTGACCGCAACCTTCTCCCATAGCCTCTCTTGATGTACGGCAAGAACAATCGGAAACTGAGAAAACAGTATTTTCATTAAGATATTTGGAAATCTCCTCGTAGGAAGCTCTTTTGGTTTCTCCCTGAATAGCTGTTTCGATAGGGATTACACGCATTGGTCCTGTTCCTACAGTAAAAATACCTGCAGTAGCCGGTGCTTTTTTTCTTCCGTAAGCCTCAAATGCCTCCGCAGCTTGAGCAAAGTTTTTAACGCTTGTCTTGTCCGGGTGATTAACTATCATTTCCATGTGCCCTGGAACCCAAATCTCAAACCAGTATTTATCTACGCCTTCTTTTTCCCCAACTAGGCAAACACCTGCAACTGCTAAATCCCATAAGAGTTTCGCTGTTAGCTCTACAGATTTACCACAAAGAGCCGCAACTTCTTCTGGACTTTGAGGTTTACGTAATTCAAGACAAAGTCCTACTTCTGCCATTTCTTCTGTTACAACAGGCTCCAAAATTTTATATTCTGGATTTTCTGGCGTAATCGCTGATTTTGATCCACTCTTTACCCTACTAATCTTATTCGCAAGTTCCAATACTTTTTTATTTACCACGCACATTACCCCCAAATTATATTTCACACTACTTCTATTACTTGTTCCACTTTGTTACTATTACTTGTTCCACTTTTCCACTTCACTGCGAACCCAATCAGCCCACTCAGCAGTTCCCTCACCAGTTTTAGCAGAGATTGGAATCACCTTGATATTTGGATTTAGTTTTTTTATACGAGCTTTAACTGCCTCCAAATCAAAATTAAAGAAGTCCATTGCATCTATTTTGTTAATTAATACAATGTCAACTATAGAAAACATTAAAGGATATTTTAAAGGCTTGTCATCCCCCTCTGGTACACTTAAAATCATTGCATTTTTTGATGCTCCAGTGTCAAATTCTGCTGGACATACCAAATTTCCTACGTTTTCTAAGATTACAAAATCAAGTCCTTCTGTTCCCAGTCCTTCTAGACCTTGTTTTGTCATATCTGCATCTAGATGACACATTCCACCTGTGTGCAATTGAATTACTTTTGTTCCCGTCTTTGAAACAGTATTAGCATCCACATCTGAGTCAATATCCGCTTCTAAAACTCCAATCTTCATTTCATCTTTAAGCGCCTCAATGGTTCTTAAAACTGTTGTTGTTTTACCCGAACCTGGTGATGACATTAA
>JACMIO010000126.1 GCA_014381105.1 bacterium
GAGACCTCTATACCCTTTACAAATCTGTTTACATATCTCTTAAATTCTTCTATGTAAGCTTCTTTAATCAAACCTTCCTCTTCAAGCAAACTTACCAGTACACGAACAAATTGAAATTTTATATTATGGTAATGGTAAATACCTTCAAGAATCGAGGCCATTCTCATATACAGCGCAAGATTTTTGGGCAATCTAAATGGAAACCTACTTAATGTCTTATTTGCCAAATCTTGAAGCGATTTTATCTCCATTCTATCCACCTTTCTACCGTGCAATGATTGTATACTCAATTCGAGTCCCTTTTCCACTAATCTTCTATCAACAGAGGGTTCAAGGGTTCCTAGTTCTAATAACACATCAGTAGTCCTTACTGGATCTTTATCTACAAGCCCCAGATATAGCCTTACCAATCTTCTTCTTGTTTCATCATCAAGTCTTCCAACCATTCCAAAATCATAAAGTATTATTGTTCCTTCATTCGTAATCGAAATGTTACCTGGATGTGGATCTGCATGGAATATACTGTGACGCAATAACATTTTAAAAAACAATCGATGTATGCGATATACTAATTTTGCTCTATCGATGTTATTTTGATTTAGTGTCTTTATATCAGTTATCTTGGTTCCCGGTAAATACTCCATTGTTATCACGTGGCGTGAAGTTCTATCGAGGTAAACTCTTGGGATAATAACTGATTTATCCTCCTTTAGATTATTTTTTATCTGTATCAAATTTTTTGCTTCTATTCTGTAATCCATCTCTTCATGTACTGTTTCAATGAATTGAGAAAGCATTCCTTCTGCTGAAAACCTGAGGTTTTCATCAATAAACCGAGTGGCCAAGGGTAACAATTTTCTTAAAATGTAGATATTCTGTCCAATTGTTTCTTCAATATTTGGTCTACTTATCTTTACTACTACATCTTTTTCTTTGTATCTTGCCCTATAGACTTGACCTAAACTGGCTCCAGAAATTGCTGAAGGGTCAAAAGACTCGAAAATATTTTCTAGCGAACCTAGCTCCCTTTCAAGAACTGGCTTGACATCTAAAAATGGTTCGGGTCGTACATTATCTTGAAGTTTTTCTAATACATCCAAGTAAGGTTGGGGTAAAAGATCTGCCCTTGAGGATAACCATTGTCCAAGTTTTATGTATGATGGTCCAAGTGTGACAAAAGTCTTTAATGCCCTTTCCGCGTGCTTTCTGAACTTTTTTTCATTTACATTTTTCCCTTCTTTTTTCACCCATTCTCTTCTGTCCTTCCTAAGATACACTATGACAGGGATTAACTTTAGTATAGTCTTGAATATGAGCCAAATAGACGGTTTCTTGAATACAAATGTAGGTTCTTCTCTGTCAGTTTCTATGACTGCGTCCAATACCTCTTCGCTATCTTCTAACAACGGCACTTTTCACTCTTTTAGAGTTAACTTGCAAAAAGCAATCGGGTAACGTTGGAAAAACAACAGAATTAGTGGAGATATGTGAAAGTTCATTTCGTGTCATCTTTCCTTATCTATAATATAATTCGAAAGTAAAGAAAGCATCATAACGCCAGGAAAATACTTTGAAGCATCCATTATTATATGTCCAAAAGGATCATTCCTAGGATCAATTTTGTCATAATGAACACTGTAATAGGTATCATATTCGCGTATGTGTAATTTGCCATGTCTGTATTGTTTTAATGACCCCCTTTTTTCTCCCAGCATGGTCGGTTCATATTCTATAAGAGGTCTTACTGTTTTTGGTACAATGATATTTCCATCACTGTCAACAAAACTCATAACAACCTAACAATAACTTCAGATATAAAAATTACCTTCAATTATTAGATTTTGCATAATAAATGATTATTTGCAAAGATCTAATTCAAACATAGTCAACTATTAACCTCATAACAAGACTTTTATAGAATATTACCTATTTTTTTTGTTATGAGTGATACAAAGAGTAAGGTTCCAAATATAGTTGCAATTGAGGTTATAAAGAAGAATGGCGTTGACGTCGAAAAATTAAAAGAATTGATAACCAAGGGCGTAGGTGCTGAATTTACTACATATTATTATTATACAATTTTAAGAATGCATTGCACTGGGCTTGATGGAGAAGGAATTAAAGAAATTGTAGAAGAAGCAAGGATCGAAGACAGAAATCACTTTGAGGCCATGGTACCAAGATTGTATGAACTTGGAGGGTCATTACCAAGAGATATTAGAAAATTTGCCGATCAGGCAGGTTGTCCTGATGCATACCTTCCAGAGAACTGGGAAAACCTAACTCCCATAATAGAAATACTACTTGGTGCAGAACAATGTGCTATACGTTCATGGGGAGAGGTATGTGACATGACATCTGGGAAAGATCATCGTACTTATGATATTGCTCAAAGAATCATGCAAGAAGAAATTGAACATGAGGCTTGGTTTATTGAGTTGCTCTCTAAGAGACCTTCTGGACACTTTAGGAGGAGATCAGTTGGGCAATCACCGCATGTTGGACAACAGGGTGGACTAATACACCTATAAGACTCTGTCAATATCTTTTTTTCTTTATCTATATCCTTTTTGTTACTAAAAGAAAGGAGATTAATTTCCTTTTGGATTTTCGAATCTGTCATATCACGTTAATAAATTAATATCAATTTTGAGATATTATTCTAGAGAAACTACAACAAAATTGTAGTACTATATATGACTTATTTGAAATATACTACCAAGTCCTATTGATACGACGTATAGATTACCATCGGAACCCATTTCCAAGTCAGTGATTCCTCCAAACCCTTCGCCAAACACAATACTACTAACTCCAGGAGATGATGGTTTTTCTATAATTCTCGATGAGAGAGCTTGTGGAAGAACCAGGTCTTTCCTATCAGGAGTGAGATCAAAATGATAAATCCTGCCGTTATGCACGTCACCTACAAACATATCGTTCTCATATGTAGTTCCAAGCTCAGTTGACTCCAAAAATTTTACAGCGGTTGGTCCAGCTGTATTTATCCAAACAAGCTCAGGATCGCTATAATGTCCCTTCCCCTCAAAGTTTTGTAAATCAGATTCGCTGAATGAATCTTCCATTGAAGCCAAACCCTGTACTTGTTGCCATCCACTATTGAAACCAGGGAGGACTAAATTTATTTCATCACCGTTTCCTGGTCCATTTTCTGTATCCCATAAATTACCAGAAACAGGATCAAAGTCCATCCCAAAGCTATTTCTTATGCCATATGCGTAGTATATTCTCAATGGAATGGAATCACCAAGTATACCGTCGGTAGGTTGCCCGTCCTGCGATATCCTCAAAATACCTCCCCTCCCATCAGGATCAACACCGTCCTTGTAATTCTGGGTCTTGGTTTCTGTAGTTGGTCCCTTAAAAGAACCATCTACGTCACCAATTGTTACATAGAGATTATTGTCCGGGCCGATTATTATGTCACCACCATTGTGTCGAGGGCCTGGATTGGCTGGTAAGTCCATCAAAAGTAATGGATTAATCAGTGCATCTCCCGACAATTCATATCTATAGACCCTATTCCCAATTGGTTGCTTCCCGGCCTTGTCGTCTCCATCTTTTCCATCAATTTCAGTGTAGTAAAGAAAAACATATGTCGTAGACCTGTCTCTGGATGCTGCTATTCCACACAAGCATCGCTCAATCGAATTTGCAACATTAATATCAAGAACTGGTTTTGCAAGAACTTTTCCATAGACTATCCTTTTGACCATACCAGTATCTTTTTCAAGAACCAAAATATCACCAGGGCCCACGAAAGCCATACTGGTAGGAGTACTTAATCCCTCAACAATCGTAGAAATTTTGAGGTTTGTATCAAAAAGCTTTGGTTTTCCTTCTTCCTCAAACGCTGTATCAGCAAATTCCTCTTGAGCTCTAACCGAATAAAAGTGCGTAATTGAAGTAAAAATCAAAAGCGAAATAATCAGTAATGTAATGATAACACTGACCAAGGCTTGGAACATTCATTCACTTCGGATCTAATATACATATCGTAGAATGATATATGAGATTATTATCAAAATATACGAGCTATCAATGTGTTAACTCAAAAGAAACCAAAGGGCAGCAGAGAATGGATAAATCTTTTACACTGAGAGAAATTGACTTGAGAGCAAGAAGAATGAACAATCATAGCAGTTTTAATATATAATTACTATTAAGACATGCACAAAAGTGATTTAATTAGTTCTATAGATGCTTGTCAACGCACAAAGGATATGCAATTGTTGGATGAACAAAGCAAAGAGTATTCTTCGGATTCTCTTCGAGTCGAAGTATAAGTTTGGCCAAGTCCTCCAGAGATCTATCAATCATGTCAGAATCTACCTCTATAATTTTCCTTGACATTTTACTTATCTTATCCACCACTAGTATTATAGATAGGTCGCCAATCTCCTTTGTTGATCTTTACACACTTGGTAGAATATCCAATCCAAAATTCGTAATTCGCTATCTAATATATCAGATTCAAATACAGAATCTTTCCTCTTTATTTCCTGTATACTTTCATTCATCCTGTATTCAATAAGACTACAAATTTCAACGTTAGGATTTTTCATATTTTGGAGAACCCAATTGATTAATTCAATCCTCTTTTTGATATCTCTTTTGTATATTGATTTCTCTTTTTCGCGAGAAAGCCGAAGTTCTGAATCCTTAATTTCTTGTAATAATATTTGATCTACAGTCATATAGTCAATTCGACTCATAGCGATTTAAAATCCATGTCACTCATAAGGGAAGGAGGGCTAGTGTATTATCCTCAATGGTTGATGTAGAAAGGAATTAGGTCTCTATTTGAGATACTAGATAGTCAAATAAACTTAAATAAGGGGAATATCAAAAGAATCAGCAAAAATTGACTGTCGAGTATACTCAGTTTAATGGGTGGTTGAGGTAAATTGACTGAAGACCCCATAATTACGCAATTAAGAGTTGCTGATGAGGAAATCCTTGAACAAATGGGAAAGACCGGAACAAATTTTGGAGAATATAATGCATTAGTTATAAAACGGCACAAACTTTACTTGAAACATGAAAAACGAGCAACTGATAATACTACAAGATACCTAATAAGTACAATCAGGCAAAACATATTAACGCAAATTAAAGTTTCAGTTTTAGAAGCAGAGTTAGTAAAACTAACTATTCGTGTGGAGAATCTGGAAAATAAGACTTAACGTATTAGGTTAAGATTAAAAAATAAAAATAGTGTCCTATTTATTCAGAATAGGATTGGCAAAATCAAAGTTGTGCAAGCCATTTCTTATTAATGTGGTATCTGTACACGGAGAATTACTTTCCATATAACTTGACCACATAACTTCACATGTTCTGCACATAAATTCGCCAGGAGCGACATCCGGTTTTATTGTTCTTACCATACCATCGTTAGAGGTCCTGACGTATATCAACCTTTGACTGGCATGTATTTTGGTATACAAAATTAATATGTCGACTGGTGGGATATAAGCAAACAGATTCCCACCAGCGACTGGGTTTGAAATGTCCTAATTTCATTTAGACAATAAATTATAAAAAACTTATAATCTGACAGGAGGGAATATTGCAAACGAATAGTCCGTCTACAATTCCCATGCACGAATAGAAATAGCCCTCCTATCAGTTGTGATAAGCAATATTATTCTCGTAAAAACAATATAAAAAATTTACGCCAATTTCTTTTGTTGATCTTTACAAACTTAGTAGAATTAGTAAATAGAAAATAGAATTAACAATTCCTTGTTAAGAAAAATTTATAAAGTTGTACTATTCTAAAATTGGCGTTTGGACATGAGTGATGACCCTTCCAGGCTAAAAGAGGAAATCGTCGAACGTATCAAATCGGTGAATTTCCTATGCTTGTATTGCCCTAATCAAATCCCCATTACCACGACAGTTATCAACTTTGAGTATTATCCCGCTGGATCCCATGCGACAGCATTTTTTATTTGTCCTGATTGCCGGAATAAATTCGTTATAAACATTCAAGATCTAGGCAAAGTCATGGAATGAATCAGAAATTAAAGACTCATTGGAGACAGTTCAAAATCCCTTTGAGAATTTAGAATCAAGCGGAAATAGATAGACACGGTACTGACAACGTACGGATTATTCGATAGGATCCATGTTACCAGAAACACAAAAGTGAACTAGATAAAAGATTACATACGAAATATAAATTTCGGTTAAGGAAGTAAAAATAAACAATTGATGGGGAAGTTAATTTGATTGTGCAATCAAGAAACAA
>JACMIO010000127.1 GCA_014381105.1 bacterium
ATATTATCAATAGATGTGAGTTTTCTCATGGAATAGACTCGTTACAATAGATAAATATTAATACAATATCATTTGATTCAAAATTATTTGGAGGCTGATAACGTGATTAATCATACCAAAGACGAAACATCGTTTGAAAAAATTTTAGTTGTAGGTTTGGGGCAATTGGGTCTTCCTGTTGCAAAGTATGTTAGGGAAAAGGGATTTGATGTTTATGGTTATGACAACAATCCGCTTGTCATGGAAAATGCTGAAAAGCAATATGGAATAAAGAAACTTGACAATTTCAGGGATATCGATGTGTTTATGATATGCATATCTACCCACAGACAAGATGATATCTCCTCTCCGCAAATCGACGGGCTAATGGCCATTACAAGGAAAATAGCCAAAGAGGCCTCAAATGGAAAGCTCGTGTCTATCGAAAGTACTATTCCAAGGGGTACAACACGTAAGATGTTTGAAATACTCGAACATCGATTTCATGTAGTACATGCGCCCCATAGATGGTTTGCGCTCGAAGAAGACCTTCATGGTGTTAACCAACTTAGAGTAATAGGCGGGGTCTGCGATTGTTGTCTTAGAACAGGTATTAGATTTTATGATGGCGTCGATCATGCAGAAGAAAAACAAGATTTGGAATACTATACTGGAAAAAAATCATACAAAAGTCTGGGAATATCAATGTATTCAGTTTCAACCGTTGAAATTGCAGAATTAAGTAAAATCGTTGAAAATGCCGACAGATACATGCAAATTGCATTTGCCGAAGATTTGTACATGTTCTGTAAAGCAAATGGCATTTCATTCTCAGAATTAAGAGATGCGGTAAATACTAAATGGAATGTAAATATTTTAGAACCCAGGGATGGTATCGGAGGTCATTGTATTCCGAAGGATACACGAATGTTCTTAGAATCTTCTGAAATCAAAAGTAAAATACTGATAGCTGCCCAGGAAGTAGATAAGGACTATCGCAAATACATACAAGGAATGGTTAAAGACATGAACCAAGTAAACCGCTAACATTTTTCTCTAGTTTATCTTTCAAATATTGACTTTTATCTAACAAATTATTTTTGAATCTAATAATCAAATGATTTAGATTATTGTAGCTCTAAATTTAATTTAAATATTCATAATATTTGTGTATTAACATGAGTTTTGATAAAGTAAGGAATTCTCATAAAGAGAATAATGAAAAAACAAGTGATAATACTGCCACTGCCATGTATCTCAATTTTTCCTTCTATAAAGTCGATTCCAAATGGAGATGGCTTAATGATATCGGAAAGGAAGAAGCAGCAAAAGAGTTTTCGTCTCTAATTGAAGTTGCCAATACAAAAATGAAGGTTAGAACATATTCCACACTGGGTCTGAGAAAAGAATCTGACTTTATGATATGGGGAATTTCTGATTCGTTAGAAAAGATTCAGGTGCTAACGTCCAAGGTTTACGGCACTGTACTCGGAAAATATATTGAAGCATCGGAAGTATATTTATCGACATCACGTCCTTCAGTTTATTCTAATCAAGTTACACCGAGTTTTATGAAAAACGATGAACCTTTGAAATACAATATCGTGTATCCATTCATAAAGTCCAGAGAATGGTATCTTCTCCCTTATGAGAAAAGGAGTGACATGATGAAGGAACACATTAACGTTGGGAAAAAGTTCCCGCAGATAAGATTGAATACATCCTATTCATTTGGAATAAGTGATCAAGACTTTATGCTAGCTTTTGAGACTGACAATCTGATGGATTTTCAGGATTTAATTATCAAACTGCGTGAAACACAGGTAAGTAGACATGTTCTGAAGGATACGCCGATGATAGTTTGCGTTTATAAGAATATTTTTGATATAATCAAGAGTTTGGGATAAGAATGCTTGCTCTGAAAGAATGGTCTATTATCTGTAAGGCGTTAGAAGATGGCAATCAAACAATCTTGCTGAGGAAGGGCGGTATTTTAGAATATAAAAAAGGATTTGAGATAAGACAAAAATCATTTTTATTATTTCCTACATTGGAGCATCAAGCTGAAGAATATTTGCAGTCAAAATATTTGCAGACTTACGATTTACTATTAAGAGGAAATAAGTCTCAGGATATTCAAAATAAAACAAACACTTTATGGGTCCTGGCACGAATTGAGGCGATACAGGAATTTCATGATCATGAGATGCTACCTGTATTAGAAAAGTATCATATATGGAATGAAAAGTATGTTAACATGAGGATGAATTATAATCCAAAAAAACCAATGAATGCACTCTTGCTCAGGGTTTACAAGCTGCCTCAACCCATTTCGATAGATGTAAATCCTGAATGGGCAGGATGCAAGTCTTGGATTGACATTGATATAGCTGAAAAATATGGAAATCAATTTGGCAGCGTCCCTAAAATGTTCGACCAAAGT
The DNA here is from genome assembly GCA_014381105.1 of bacterium. Lineage (GTDB taxonomy): Archaea > Thermoproteota > Nitrososphaeria > Nitrososphaerales > Nitrososphaeraceae > TA-21. Next base: position 2,423 of record JACMIO010000127.1, read on the forward strand.
GAGCCGGTGATAAAAGACAAGGAATTTCAAAGAATATTTGAGAATTTTATGGAGATCTGGAATTGAAATACAGGCGATTAGGCAAAAGTGATATTAAAGTTAGCGAAATTGGATTTGGCGCCTGGACTATAGGTCTGAATTGGTGGGGTAAGAAGATTGAGGATGAAGAAGCAATCAGGATGCTAAAAAGAGCTTACGATTTAGGCATCAACTTTTACGATACCGGTGATATCTACGGGAAAGGAAAAAGTGAGAAGTTAATAGGTATTGCATTTAAGGATATGAGAAACGAAATAGTATACTCCACAAAATGGGGATATGATATGTATAACGCTGAACAAATTGGACATAATGAGTTACCTCAGAAACATAACATTGAGTATTTGCAATATGCATTAAGTCAGAGTTTGGATAGACTTCAAACAGACTATATAGACGTATATAGCTTGCACAATCCAAAAATGCAGGCAGTTACAGATAAAGACTTGTTCAAGTCTTTGGATTCACTCGTTACCGATGGAAAGATCAAAAGTCACGGTGTCGCCCTCGGCCCAGCAATTGGATGGAAGGAGGAAGGTTTACACGCTATTAGTGAACATAATATCACTAGCCTTCAAACAGTTTTTAATATACTTGAACAGGATCCAGGAAATGCCCTGATAGAAGCGGGTAGAGAAAAGAATGTTGGAATAATGACACGAGTACCTGATGCTTCTGGAGTATTAACAGGCAAAGTTAATGAAAAAACCACATTTGACAAAAATGATCATCGGAGTGTCAGGAAAAGGGAGTGGATATCTGAGGCGCTAAAAAAGGTTGAAAATATGAAGACAATCTCTGATAAGAAAGGATGGGACATCACTGAGCTAGCAATTAAGTTTATTCTTTCTCATGAACAAATATCAGTTATCTTACCAACAATGATTAGTGTTGAAGAAATAGAAAAGTTCTCCCAGATATCAGACGGAAAATATCTAGATGCTCAAGAAATGAAAGATATTTCTGAGATGTATAATAACAATTTCTATGTTGAGACGAGTGTAACTAATTGAGAAGGCCTCATGTACCCCTATCTCATAACCATTAATTTTTCGTAGCTCATACTAGCGAAATATTAATCAAATAATATATTTTTTCTCACAATTTTGTAGTGTCATATTCAATTTTGTTTTGTATGCAATGATAAGAAAGAATGTGGGGTCATGAGATGTTGATTTCCAATTACATTAGATCTGTAACATGAGATAGTACGCTCGTCTC
>JACMIO010000128.1 GCA_014381105.1 bacterium
AAAAATAAAGTCTAATGATGATTTATATAAATCGAGATTTTCGTCAAGCTTGGGATCAGGGTTGGAACCAGAAAAATATCCAAATCATTTTTCAGAAGTAAAGGATAGGATTGTAAATGACAAGAGCGAAAACAAGTCAGATAAAATACCTAAAACACCTAAAACTGCCAAGGCCAAGGCTTCCAAAAAGAAAGGAGAATCGAAATGAGCTTTCCCCGGAGAGATGAGCAGGCAACAGTATGGAAACCCCGTACTGCATTGGGACAGATGGTCGCAGAAAATAAGATTAGTTCGATGGAGCAGATCTATGAAAATGGAATGCGTATTCAGGAATCTGAAATAGTAAAGCACTTGCTTCCTGACATTAAGAGCCTAGTTGTGCATGTTGGAATCGTACAAAAGCAAACTGACGCTGGAGAAATGACACGATTTAGTGCGCTAGTTGCTGTTGGTAACGAAGCAGGGTGGTTTGGGATTGGCATGGGCAAGGCACATCAAATGAGAATAGCAATTGATAAAGCTACGATTAATTCATATCTTCACATAATACCAGTAAAATTGGGTTGTGGTAGCTGGGAATGTCGATGCACTCAACCGCATTCTATACCCTTCAATGTTCGAGGAAGAGGTGGAAGCGTGAAAGTAGAGATTCTACCAGGTCCCAGAGGATTAGGACTTGTGGCAGGTGAAAATATAAAAAATCTATTGAAGCTAGCCGGGATAAAGGACGCATGGACAAAGTCATTCGGATCCACCAATACTATGACTTCTACTGCAATGGCAATATTCAATGCACTTAACTCTACTTACATCACAGGTTAAAAAAAATGGTATTATTAGTAGTTAGAATGAGGGGAACAGTTAATGTGCCATACTGGGCATTGACTACACTTAAGAGTCTCAATTTGAACAAGAGATTTTCTGCAACTCTTGTTCCAGAGACTTCAAATTACCTTGGCATGTTAAGAAAAATTAACCAATGGGTGGCATGGTCTAAGGCCGACTCAGACACAATAAAAATATTAATTGAAAAAAGAGGTAAAAAGAAAGCTTCTGAGTTAGAATCAGGGAAAGAAAAGAAGACTAAATCTGAGTATAAGGGAGTTGATGAATTGGTAACCGTCATTGCTAGTGATAAAATAAAGTTCTCAGAACAAAATAATGTTAAACCTTGGTTTACATTGAATCCACCAAAAGGAGGTTTTAAAAAGAGTACTAAAAAACAGTTCTCAGATGGCGGTATCCTTGGAAATAACAAAGAATTAGTTGAAATTGTAAAAAGAATGATTTGACATTGCAGAGGATGACATGAGTTTTACATTTATATTTACACCCTTATTTTGATTGTATAAGGTATATCGTACATGGCAACTAGATTGAGAAAAAGCCGCAGACATCGAGGTACAAGATATTGCGGATGGGGTCAAATAGGTCAGCACAGACAATCTGGAAGCCGGGGTGGAATAGGTGGAGCAGGAAAGCATAAGCATTTTTGGATTCGAACTGTTATCGAAGAGCCCGACCATTTCGGACATGACACGCTTAATTCATATAGTAGGTTTCTGGTCAAAAAATGGATAAACTTGAGAGATCTAAAGACACTCTCAATTAAATTCAGTGATAAAAAAGATCAAAAAACAGTTCTGGATCTTGGATCATTAGGAATTCAAAAACTCTTGGGCGGCGGAAATATTGGCGAAAGTTACGTTATAAAGGTAGCACAAGCATCTGCTAGTGCTAAAAAGAAAGTAGAGTCAGCAGGAGGTAGTATAATTTCAAATGAGCACAGTGCAGAATGAAAGTATTGTAAGAACAGTAATAAAGAAAGTCTCAGCTTACATACCTCAAGTTGAGAAACCCAAAAAGAAAATTGGATTAAGTGAGAAATTCATATGGTGCGGAATTGCTTTACTTGCTTATCTTGTAATGGGTCAAATTCCACTTTATGGCGTAACAGATGCACCACAATTTGATTTCTTGGCATTTGCCAGAGTAATCTTTGCTGCACAACAAGGAACGTTACTAGAATTAGGTATAGGGCCAATCGTTACTGCCGGTCTATTGATGCAGCTATTAAAGGGCTCGGAATTAATAAAACTAAATTTCAAGGATCCGGACGACAGATCGCTTTTTACTTCCGCAACGAAGATAGTTACTATTATTGTAATTATTGCAGAGGGTGCTCTGTATGGAGTTAGTGTTTATGGTGGTTTACTAGCTCATCCTAGTCTCATACCCGTTTTGATTGGTCAGCTTATCGGCGCCAGTATTGTTGTAATGTTCCTGGATGAATTAATTCAAAAAGGATGGGGATTGGGTTCAGGTATCAGTCTTTTCATTATGGCAGGAGTTGCCCAGGGGATTTTATGGAGCATATTCAGCCCGTTACCTGCCCAGGACGGACCGGTAGGTATTGTACCGTTTATTATAGATTCTGCGACACAAGGTGACCTAGCCAATACTATATTTAGAAGTGGTCAATTACCCAGCATTTTTGGACTCATTGTGACTGCGTTGGTGCTACTGGCTCTTGTTTATACCCAGGGTATTCACGTGGATATACCTATAGTATCTACGAAGTATCGAGGATTTACTGCAGTATACCCTATAAAACTGCTATATACATCAAACATTCCGGTGATTTTAGCTTCGGCACTGCTAGCGAATGCTATCTTTATGGGACAGATGTTATGGGCAAACTATAATCCTGACAATTCAAATCCGCTTTTTAACTGGATTGCCCAGTTTGATCCACAACAATCGCAATCTCCCACAGGAGGTATTTTATATTATATCACAGCACCTATGAGTTTTGAGAACTCACTTCAAGATCCGGTCAGAACTGTTGTCTATATCATATTTATGACTGCTATTATTACTGTGTTTGGACGTCTATGGGTTGAACTGGGAGGATTATCGGCAAAAGCAGCTGCAAAGAATTTGCTTGATGCTGATGTACAAGTTCCAGGTTTTAGAAGAACTCAAAGTTCGGTCCAGTCTCTACTTAACAAATACATACCCGCAGTAACTATAGCTGGTGGAATAATAATCGGGCTATTGGCTTCAGTGTCAAATGTGCTAAATGTGTTTGGTACGGGAATTGGTATACTGCTTATGGTCGATATTTTGGTTAATTATTATAATCTACTTATCCGAGAACAGGTAGATATCCACATGCCTAAATTGGCGGCACTCCTTGGAAGAACCTAGAAAAAAAACTGTAATCATTGTTGGTGTTCCTGGAGTAGGGAAGAGTACTATCATTACGAATGCAACAGAAACGTTGAAAAATAAAGGAACATCTGTGAAAACAGTTGTTTTTGGATCAGTAATGTTTGAAGAAGCAAAGAAATTGGGAATAAATGACAGAGATGAGCTAAGAAAACTGAAAATAGATGTACAGGAAAAGTTACAGAATAAGGCCGCTGAACATATCTCCAGTCTGGACGATTCAATAGTATTTGTTGACACTCATCTCTTCATAAAAACACAGTCAGGTTATTATCCAGGGTTACCGATGAATCTTATTTTAAAAATGAACCCTCAGAAACTTATTTTAATAACTGCAAATCCCGATGAAATTCTCAACAGGAGAAAAAAGGATACTACTCGGACAAGAGATTTGATTTCAGATGACGAAATAAATAGGGATATACAAGTTTCTTTGTCCATGATTTCATCACTTTCCATTTTGACAGGAGCACCTTTTGAAATTATTTACAATCATGACGACATGATAGACTCTGCAACATCTCAATTAGTAGAATTATTAGTCAAATCTAGTTGATTGATAGACACAAAATATGGGCAACATAGATATGGACAATGTGCTGACAGTATTACAATTAAAGTGACATTTTATTGAAATCGGGCAAGATTCAGAATATTAGCATAGTTGTTTCAGGCAGCGCCGCTGTGGGAAAGACTACACTTGCACACGCTCTTTCAGAGGAATTCGGATTTAAACTGTATAACGGAGGGGATATCCTGAAGGAAATTGCACGCCAACAAGGGTACATGATATCTGGAAACGATTGGTGGGATTCTAGTGAAGCCATCGGTTTTATGAAAGAAAGAAAGAAGAAACCAATATTTGACAGACAAGTAGATGAAAAATTAATCAAGATTGCTAAAAAAGGTAACGTTATCATTACCAGTCATACACTTCCATGGTTAACTTCTGCTCCAATTACTTTTTGGCTAAGTGCTTCTCAAAGAGGAAGATCTGAAAGAATGGCAAAGCGGGATAAAATTTCACTTAAAGAGGCTTTACAAATAGTAAAGATGAGGGACAGGGAAAACAAAAAAATCTATAAGAAAATTTACGGCCCAGAATTCGGAGAAAGCCTTGAAGTTTTTGATTTCATGATTAACACCGAACTCTTCACACTTGATTCACTTGTTCTTTTGTGTAAGGAAATTATGAAGAAGATGAAGATTCAGTAGCATGTTAAGACCAGATATGACCTTAAGACTTGATACCCTGGAAATTATTAATGATGACGTTACTAGTCCAAAGTATGGATATTATCCTGATAAAAGACCTCTGAATGTACTTTTAGAGAATGGAATTATCTTGTTAGACAAGCCTTCTGGGCCTACTAGCCATGAGATAGTTGCGTGGACAAAGAGAATTCTTGGGATCACTAAGGCCGGTCATAGTGGTACTCTTGATCCAGGTACTACTGGTCTTCTGCCTGTCGGACTAGGCGATGCAACCAAAGCACTTTCCATTCTATTGTTAGGACCAAAAGAATACTATGCAATTGCGAGAATTCACAAAGAAATGAACGCTGATATAATTGATAGGTTGATGGGAGAATTTACAGGAGAGATTTACCAAAGGCCTCCACAGAGATCATCAGTCAGAAGAGCTACTCGTGTTAGAAGAATATATGAATTAGAAAGGCTAGCAAGTGAAAACAATATTCATTTAATACGCGTATTGTGTGAAGCTGGGACTTACATTAGAAAGCTTGTTTACGATGTGGGCGAAATCCTGGGTGTTGGTGCAACAATGTTTGAATTGAGGAGAACTAGAGTGAGTATGTTTTCAGAATCATCTGGTGATTTCGTTAGACTGCACGATTTGGTGGACGCAGTAGAGATATACAAAGAGAGTCAGAAAGAGGAAAAAATTCGCTCTATAATTAAACCAATTGAACTGGCACTTGAGGGTGTCTTATCTGTCGCAGTAAAAGATTCCGCAGTTGATGCGCTTTGTCATGGTGCACAAGTAGCAATCCCTGGAATTGTTGCTGTAGACAAAAACTTACGAAAAGGCAACCTTGTTGCAATTTATACATTAAAGGGAGAAATTGTTGCTTTGGCTGAAGCTAACATGGATTTAGAAGAAATTAAAGAAAATGACAAAGGAATTGCATTCACCATTAAGAGATTGATAATGAAGCCAGATACCTATCCTCGTGGTTGGAAAAGTAATAAAAACTTGGAAAAAAAGTAAAAAGTTTTTTTGTTTTGAATTGTTTTTTTATTTAATCCAGAAATGATTATTCGTCCTCAGGCTCATCTTCTGAGTCTTCATTTTCATCTTCTAGTCCAGTAGCGTTTAGCATACTAGTCGCGTTTGTGGTGTTAAGCATTCCTGTTGTAGCATTGGTAACAGTTGTAGCTTCTTTTTGTTCTCCTCCATCTTTAGTGTCTTCTTCATCTTGTTCTTGTTGCTGCTCATCATCTTCTCCACCTGTTACTCCAGCTCCAGTAGCATTGGTAATGTTAACTGCTTCGCCTGTTACTCCAGCTCCAGTAGCATTGGTAATGTTAACTGCTTCGCCTGCTTGTCCTTGATCTTCAGACTCTTGCTGATCATCACTTGGTATTTCTGCACTCGTTGTATTTGTGGCATTGTTCACACTTTCATCAGGCAAGTCGCCTAGGCCAGTTGCATTTGTAATATTGGAAAGGGATTCACTT
>JACMIO010000129.1 GCA_014381105.1 bacterium
TCATAGTCCTCCCAAATCTCCTCCACGGCGAATGCCTGAAAACTGGTCATAGTAATAGAAAAAACAGAAAGAGTAATCATAAAATAAAGATAATAAATTTTTACCATCATTGGATTTCCTTTGTTTATCCTCAACACTATGACAAATAAGGATTTGTGATTAGATCGCAAACTGTTCCACCTCTAAGTTTTTAGAGCATTCCTCTAGCCTACAACAACTTTATCCGTTCCAGAAAATCAAAGGCGAGCCTATCCCAGATTGCCTAATCAATTACCTTTCTTAACTAATTCAGAAACTGAATTTGCAATTCTCGCTGTCAAAAAGGAAATTGTTAAGGGTCAACTTCTATAGCTTTCTTCTCAATTCGTTATATAAAACCACCAATCAGTAGTTACGCTCTAAACACAGGCAACTGATGGGATTGGTTGGTTGTTACTTGTTCATCATTCAGCCGAGCCCTATCAGTTGCTTTACAAAGTATTTTAAATTTATTGGTACAAGTATTAAATTGATTATTTATGTGAATCTCCCCCAGTTGGCTATTCATTTGTTTTAAGGTGGATATCAAAATTGTGCATTACGTCAAAAAATGAAAATTTCTCATTCGTTACTAAGCTGCCATATCGTGTTAGTTGGCCTAACTAACTCTTTTACGTGCCATAGATATCACTATTGCGTCCTATGACTAAACAGGTCCAGTAGCCATGAACATGGAAATTTTGTAATGTATTATTTCTATCCATGCCTTATTACTTATCGTTCCAGAAACCTCTATTAGTAACATATTGTCTTTCGGCGTCATAAATATTCTTGTACAAGTTTTCATCGTCTACATAATTGCGTAAAATACGAGCAGCTGTTTCGACGCCAATTCCATATCCTGATAGGACTGTTAACGCCTTTTTGCCAAAATTGTTTATCAACGACGCAGTTTTCCAGGCCCTCTCAAATTTGTGATTCTGTTCAGAATTGATTTCAGTCCCCTTTAGTTTGCTCAAGATTATTTTGGAAAGTTCATAATCGGAAGAAAAGGTAGTCGTAATTAGTCTCGATCCACATTTTTTGCAAGATATAGCGTCCAATATTTCCCTAGTTTCAACCAATATTTCCCATTTACCACAACGGATACATATCAATCGATGTTTGGTTTTTTCAAGTCTCTCTTTAATGAGCTCTAAAACTCCGCGTTCGATGCTCAACGGTGAAGATGATGATTTGGAATGATGTTCAATAATGCTAGTAGTCAACGGAGAAAAAGCCGACAAGTCTAGCCAATGAATTAGTATTTCCTTATTCCTTATCTTTCGCAATATCTCCTGTGTTGATTCTACATCGAATTTATCGTGAATCAACTCTCTTAACGATTCTTTGCTTATTGGAGTTTTAGAGTATCTGTCGTATATAAATCGGGCCATTCGTTTGTCGTATACTGCGTTCTTATCAACTAGACCAAATTTCTTGGAGACCGTCCAGACTCTCCAATTCAAATTATATGTATTAGTTAAAGAAGTGATAAGTATTGTCTCTACGTCATATTCATCGTAAAGAATTTTTTCAATATTTCCCTTCGACAATCTGACAGACGAACTTAATAGAATTCTATATGGATCTGACTTTGTTTCTACGAGATGTCCTACATACGACGCTAGAAAGGTTGAAAATAGTGATGATAATGTGTTGTTTATCTTTGTTCCAAGAGTTGAATGGATTACAAGAGCGTTTTTAGAGTGCACGCTTTCTATGACTATGTTACTAGCGTCCGGAACTATAGGGATTTTCTGAAGCGTGTTTTTGATGTCTGATCCAAGCTCTAGATTGCTGTCCACAAGAGCCTTATTCCTGAGTTCACCAACTTGTACCGCAGTTTCATAATCCACAGGTATCATTTCACCAACCCAATGAGGTATGTTTATTGGAGATCCAAAAACCTGTTCGACATTGACTTGAAGTTTGTTTTCATCCACACTTACAATCCTCCACTGAGTACCTTTCAAGATAAAGACGTTACCTCTTTCGCCAAATTCGCCTATAAACTGTTGATCCAAAGTTCCTATTCTTTTCTTCCTTATCACGTCGATGACCTCAAATTTTACCATGTTGGGTATGGTCGAAATATTCTCAAAATAATATTTGTATGATTTTATTCTTCGAGCATAAGTCTGACTGTTGGGGTCATACTTTATGATTCTAAAATTATCCAACAAGACCGCACATTGCTCTAAATCCGAAAAAGCAAGTTCTCTAAAAGGATAGGCGCCTTTAATGATTTGGTAAACCTCACCTAAATTTTTCGGTTCTGATGTTGACATTACAAATCCTACTAAATGATGCGCTGCTACATCCAATGAGTTTGTATGAGTATTTTGTATTTCTAATGATCTCTTTTTCATTCTATTAATTATAGCCAAGCATTCTAACTCGTCATCCCCGCTGTTTGCTATTATCAACCCTTTTGCGGATTTGTAAATGGCATGTCGACTCCTGCCAATCCTCTGTACTAGTTTTGAAACCTGTTTGGATGATCCATAGTGAATTACTAGTTCTACGGATCCAATGTCCAAACCCAACTCCAATGAAGAGGTGCAAACAACAATACCAGTAAGACCCTCTCTAAGTTTTTCTTCAGTTTCCTCACGTGTTTCCCTTGAAAGTGATCCATGATGAACTTCAACTGGGATCTTGTTTTGATTTCTTATTGTAGTTCCAATGTATTCTGCCTCGTCTCTAGTATTTGTGAAAAGTAACACAGATCCACAAATCTTGTTATCAGTCAAATAATTGAATACAAATTTGGCCGCATTACTTATCGAACCTTTGAGATATTTTACATCAATATCATAATTTCTGATAGTATTGTCCACAAGAATGGAACATTTTCTGTCAGTTCCACCAATAAAATTTGCGGCGTCTTTTAGATTTCCGATTGTTGCAGACAAACCTATTCTCACAGGATTATGGGTACTCAAGTTTTGTAAGCGCTCAAGACTGACAGTTAGGTGCGTTCCTCTTTCATTGCCGATTAGCTCGTGAACTTCATCTATAATAATCCATCTTAGATGCTTCAGAAATGCAATGAATTTCTCTTGTGTAAGTATTATTCCGAGAGATTCAGGTGTAGTGATGAGAATGTGGGGAGGTTTTTTTACCATCTTCTGTTTTGCTGTTCTTGTCGTGTCTCCGTGTCTTATTTGAGCATCAAGGTTTCTCCTTTTTGCATAATCAATTATTCTCCGATGAACATCATTATTCAGTGCTCTTAAAGGTGTGATATACAGTACAAAAATTGCGTTATCTTCGACAAAATGGGAATTTCTCGCTCTCTCGTTTTCAAGGAGAGAAAGTATGGGAATCATAGATGCCTCAGTCTTGCCAGATCCTGTGGGAGCAACTAGAAGGCAATTTTGGTTGCGTGAAATAACTGGATAAGAAATCTTTTGAATTTTTGTGAGATTCTGAAATCCTTCGCGTCTAAAGGACTCTACTATCTGTTCATCAATAACATTCATTCAACTTCTCGATTTTTCTGCTTCTGGATCATGACTTGATTTGACGTTCATTTTCTCATGTAATATAGTTAGGAATAGCCCTGCAATAAACAGGCCAACTGCAATTTGAACCAAGGTATCAAAATTCATTGATAATTATTCTAAACATACGTTTCTCATTTATAAATCGATTGAAATACGAGACATTTTGGTTACCATGCTACCCTCTCATGATATAAGATAGTTTGACCAGTATGAAATTTGAAATTGATAAACAGGTCATCCATAACTCTGCCGCTACATCATGGACACCCACCTCAATACCTACTTGTACGGATGAAAAGACTTGCTTCTTCGATTTCAAAAATTCTTATTGAAGATTACGGAACAAGTGAGTTTTTGAAAAGATTAGCAGACCCGTTGTGGTTCCAATCATTTGGATGCGTTTTAGGATTTGACTGGCACTCTTCTGGGCTGACGACAGTTGTAACAGGTGTACTACAACGATCAATAAACCTGACGGATCATGGAATAATGATTGCGGGTGGTAAAGGGAAAAAATCGTTATCTTCAAGGAGCCAAATTCCAAATTTAGCAATATCTGCAAATATGTCTGGTAAGAAAATATCCGATCTTCTCTACGCTGACAAAATAACTGCAAAAGTCGACAATTCCGCTGTTCAAGATAGTTACGACCTCTATCATCATGCGGTTTTCTTTGATGAAAGAGGGGATTGGACCATAATACAACAGGGGATGAATTCTCACATCAAGATGGCTAGAAGATATCACTGGATTTCTGATAATATACATTCTTCATTCTTATCTGAACCGCATTCAGGAATCATTTGTGATAAAATACATCAGGATGTGTTGGACATGACGGACCATGACTCAA
>JACMIO010000021.1 GCA_014381105.1 bacterium
AAATGTGGATTGCGTGTTTCAATTTGCATTACTTCTACTCCTTTCTCCATAGTATCCTTGTGCTCTGGTGGAGTAATTCCACCAAATTGCTCTAATAAATTAACTATTTCATAAGGTTCGATAGAAAAACCAGATGAGTAGGTTAATAATTCAGCTAATTGAACAGACATGCAATGTTCTCCAGAATTCCCTGTTCTAATGACTTCTGTTTCAAATCCAGTATAATACGATATCATTAAATTCAAAAATTGATTTGTCATCTCTGAAACTCTACCCAATTTGGAAAATCGTACTCCTGATTCTGAAATTTTCGGCTTGTAAATCCAAGACACACGTACCATAGTATAGGGCGTAGAAGATAATGCAATTCCTGATGAGAATATTTTTGTGTATTCGTTGACTGCACCTGGAACATAATTATCTGAATCAACGAATCCTACGTATTTTTTTCCCATCATTTTTGAAAGCAACATGCCAATGAACATTCCCTCTCCCTTACCATTACGTATTTTTCCTTCTGAATCAAAAAGATCCGGATAATCAACTCCTTCTAACGCTTTTGCAAGGCCGGTATCCTTTTGATGAATAATTACTGATTTTTTTTCAGTGAATCTATTAAATTGTTCAAATGCCTGTTTTTCCAATTTATATCTATCAATTGGTTCTCTAGGACTATTTGATACAATTATCGTCAAACAATCATGTGGGATACCACTCAATACTCCTTCTAAAAGCTTTAAACGTTCTCCTTTTATAGGAATCACAATTGCCATTTCGGCTTCTATCTTGGAAATGATTTCGTCATCAATTGAACGAATAACCTCAGATTCAGTTTTTGTGTTTTTGTTCTTGTGTCCAGAATCCAGTTCATACACACGTTGCACTCCATGTAGACTTACTGATCCAAATCTTTCTGTAAATCTCGGGACATCAAGCTTCATATCTTTAATTCAGTTATGCCATATTTATTGCAAGTGTATATAAATCAATAATTTTTTTTATCTTACACCAAAATCTATGCTTTTCAGTAGCAGGCATTCGTATTGCCTAGATTGTCTGAGAATCCAAGAGTAACGATCATCATTGATGGAATGTCAATTGCCATTTATTCAATGTATAAGACGATGATTTCAATAGTGTAAAACTTTTAATTTGTTATAGAACCCGTTCATGGGTGTTAATTTTTCAAAATGTTGAGAGGTCCATCTCACATGTTATCGATGGAACGCAAATGTAAATATAGAAAATGGTTATTCAATCTTATTTTCGATTCAAACTTGTTATTAAATAATACAGAATTGCCACTAGTGTACCTTACACTGGTAAACTAAAGTATTCATTAAAATTGATTTTATCCTATGGATTAATTAGTTTATTTCTAGAGTACAAAGGTAATACGATATCAGGATGTATCCTAAGCCTATATTTCTATATACAATGTATCGTTCTCAATCGAAATCTTATGACTCTGCAATGGTTTTAATTTTTGTGGAAATGAGATTAAATTACCTGTTTTTATATCCCATTTTGCGCCATGCCAAGGACAAGTCAATTCATTATTACTTAATTCCCCTTCATGAAGGTCTGCTCCCGCGTGAGTGCAAACATTGTCCATTGCATAATAATTTCCATCCAATTTCGTTACTACTATTTCTTTTCCACCTGCTGTAATATGCATCAACTTTCCATCTTGAACTTCTGAAGTTTTTCCAACAACGACCTTGGCCATAGAGACAAAAATAGCTCTGTATTATTTTAACCTAAGTTTCTCAAAATTTGTGCAATTTAGATATCTTAATATACAATATTTCAACTTTTTAAAGGTAATCAAGAATGAGGCCAGATGACAAATATTGAATTTTCTGATCAGCTTGAATCGATTACCAATAAGAATCTGACCTGGGTAGATATCCAAAAGCCCACTAGAAAAAAACTAAAATTGCTGGAGGGAAAATATCCACTTCACGAATTAAATATTGAGGATTCTCTTTCAAAAATACAAATACCCAAAATTGACAAGTATCAGGATCATATTTTCGTAATCTTGCATTTTCCGACCGTGGATAAAGATAAGAGTATCCCACGATCAACTCAGCTTGCGATATTTGCTGGGCCCAATTATCTTATTACTGTACAGCAAGGAGAATTGAAACCCATACAGGAAATGTTCAATCTTTGCAAGGAAAATGAGAAACTAAGGGAGACATTTATGGGATCATCTTCTGGTTACTTGCTGCACAGCATTATAGATTTAATGGTTGATGATTTGCTACATGTTTTGATGAAGCTTGAGGGAAATTTGGATGATATAGAAGATTTAGTTTTCGATGAGAAAGTCGCAGTAGCACGAGATATTTCACTATTGAGAAGAGAGATAACAACCCTTAGAAGGGTAGTTGTTCCACTGAGGAGAATCATTTTGGAGTTAAGCAAAGAGATGCAAAGATTTTCTGAAGAAGATTTAACTGACTATTATGATGACGTAAAGGATCACGCCGAAAAGGTCCTTGAAGTTCTTGAAGAATCTAAAGAAACTGTAGAAATTTTTAAGGACACTGATTTCATGTTGAGTACTGAAAAATCAAACAAGATCTTGGCAACTCTTACGATTCTCTTTACCCTGTCTATTCCTGCTACGGTAATCGGGGCTTATTATGGAATGAATGTTAACTTGCCTGGAGGCATTGTGACTGGTACTCCTGAATTTCTTGGACCTTTCACTTCCTTCATAGTATTACTAATAACTGCAATAGTACCTTCATTAGTAATGGTTTGGTACTTTAAGAGATTAGGATGGTTTGGATGGTAGTATGTTATTGACATGATTGTGGACTTCCAACTACAGTTCTATTCAATCTCTACTCTCAACTAATGACTTCAAGTCAATGTTGAAGAACGTTCGCAGGATGCCCAAATATGATTCAACTGGGGGTGGAATCTCATCCTCACATGAAACTTTCATATTCCAGGCATTGATCCATATTATCATTGCATACAGGATATTGAGAAATCGCTTATACTGATCTGGCACAACCCCAAGGCTTTCCAAATACTTGTCGCCCAATACCCACGATGCTGTAAAGTCAAGACACTTTTGACCATAGATAGCCTTAATCTGGTCTTCTATACTCTTAGCATATTTAAACGGAGTTCGGGAAACAAAAAAGGGAAAATCTGATTTATTAGGTATAACTAAGTCAGGGGGTGACCAGACGGTAATAATTCTACTGCCCTCTTTTAATTCTGTAGAAAATTTCTGCATCATTTGTTTTATCATGTTTTCATCATGAAACCAAAAAAGGAACACATTCCCATCAGAGATATCCACACTCCTTATATCATCGATTATTACTCTGGCATTTCTTAGTGAACGCGTTTTTTCCAAAAGACTCGCAACTGATTTTTTTCGTTTTTCCACACCTATTGCTTTCTTGACTTTATACTCAGTCGATGCAATGTAAACCGCATTACTATTCCCGCATCCGAGATCATAAAAAATATCTTTCTTGGAAAGTCTCGCAAGTTTGAACATTCTCCTTATCACACCATCCGGCAAACTAACATTGTCACCTTTAACAACCGAAGTTGGAAGGGTAGAAATGAATTCACTAATGTTCATTGTATATCGTGTATCGGGTACAAGAATGCCTACGTATTATATAAAAATGGAACTATGATAATAGTCCATTTAGTATATCAAGAATAAACATAATGTTTGATAAAGTTAATAATGAACATTTGGATATTCTTCTTTGTGAACTGTGATTATTATGGTCATATTTACATGGCCCATCAACTCGAAGGGAATAAGGATAGACAATACTCTCTGTTTGATGTTGGTAGATGTCTAATAATGGGATGCATTTGCTCCAGTTATATTGATAAAATTGAAAAGATAGACGAAGAACTATTATGAACGGGACTTTCTCAAATCTGAATAGGCTGGAAATAGTTTCTACGGAATCAATGTACTGTGGTTTAGTAAATAGAACATGATTCACCACTAAGCGGATCAAAATGAAAAATACCAAATTTTTGAATATACTATTACCTTTCATATCTTTGAGTCTAATTTATTCGACCATGCTCATTGGCGTCTATATTTCTTCTCTGAATAGAGGTGTGACATGCCCTGATTGGCCCCTATGCCCAAACGGATTTGCGTTTCCTCCAGAGAAATTTTTCTACGAACATTTTCATAGACTTGTGGCAATAGTTGCTGCTATTTTTACTGGCGTCGCTTTGATTTTCATCAGAAAAAGCCTTTGGAAATTGAATAAACTGATTGTCATAATAGTTACCTCCATGATTATTATCCAAATTATCATGGGCATCTTTGTCATTTCAAGTAGATTGAATCCTGTAATTGTTGCAGTACATCTCTCTACAGCAGTAACAATTTTTTCGCTTATTTTTGTACTGCTAAGGGAATCATATTTGGAAATCAAGAAAGGAAGAGTATAGAACTAATGAATAGCAATGATTTCAGAAATTCAAAACAATGATTGTATTCATGGGTAGTAATGGTATTCAATGATAAAATTTATTTTTTTTGTTGGAAGAATATTGATAGACGAGCAAAATTTTTATTCATTTATTGATTCTAGATTACTTTACCTATTAAATCAATTTGGAGCCAAAATTGATTATAGAAATTATATTGCAATAAGGGACGATATCATAAAAAATAGAAAGTTGTCAAAAGACAGTGTCGAAGAGTTAGTGACTCAAATATGCATGGTCCTAATGCCTAAGGGATATGAAAAAATGATTTTGAGGTACATCCTACCATCAATGGAATTTGCAGAGAAACACCTATTGTATCCTTGCGATGACACAATGGCTACGATAGAAACACTTGCCAAAAATTTTAGGATAGGGATAATTGACAGTCACGAGAGTGAATATTCAAAAATTTTGAAAACTTATGGAGTGGGCAAATACTTTAATTGTTGTGTCTTATCTTACAAAGAAAATAATGAACCCGACAGAGAAATCTTTGGTTTGATTTTAAGCATGTTGGGTATTAAACCATACGAAACTTTACTCGTAGGTGATAGACTTGACTTACATATTCATCTTGCAAATGCGTTGGGGATGGTTTCGATTAGGTTTTGTAAAACCATATTCAATTTGCAAGAAGCTACGAACCAAAATGAGGTTCCAAAACTAACAATCAATAAACTTAAGGAACTTGCCAACACCGACTATATGATGGAGCAAATTTAAAAAACTAGCTTGAATCTAATGACCTCTTTCAGACTGTTCTTTTATGCTTTTGAATACCCTCATCATTTCACTTTTTTCTAGCCTATGGTTTGAAGTAAACATAGAATGAATTGCACCACCTCCATCGCCAGGCTTCCTTGGGACTATGTGCAGATGTACATGTGGTATCTCTTGTCCGGAATCTTTACCGTTATGTATAGTTAGTAACGTGCCTTGTACATTGGTTCCTTCTTCTATGAAAGGTAGTATTTTGTATGCCAATCTAAACAGATTGATAATTTCATCAAATTCAACATCTTGTAATTTTGCATAATGATTCTTAGTAATAACCAGGGTATGTCCTGCAGTCAGTGGAAATGCATCAAGAAAAGCAATTGCGTTTTCATTTTCGTCTATGATATTGGCATCAATTTTCTTTTGTCCAATCTTGCAAAATATACAATTGTTGTCAATTTTTTCATTCATGTTATTTAACAGTCCCTTCGACTAATAAAATTTTACCACGTCTGAAATAAATTCTTGATAAACATATTCAAGCTGTATTATTGAAAAGCGATGTAATGTGCTTTGCTGCAACATATTTATTTATATTATTATTAATGGTAACCATAGGCCGTTCTTTGTCATTTACAAATCCGATAATCTGAGGATTGAAGTTATGTTTCTTCAGGTCTTCCAAAATTAGTGGTGCCAAATCCTCACTTGTTACTATCAAGTGACATCCATTCATCGCTGCTGTTGAATTTGAAACAAGGAATTCATCTGTCGCAAATCTGGCCAACTCCTCATGTTTTATTGGTACTTCATTTATAACCAAGTGGGCATTTGCCACTTTGGCTAAATTAATTAATGCCAGGATGCCATCCGAACCAACAGGATAAACGCTAATAATATTACCATTTGTATCTACCTCCTTTCCAAAATCAGTACAGTATTTTGAAATTATCTTACCCAAGGAAAATCTGGGTTGAGTTAACGATTTTATTATTTCATTCTTAATTGAGATATCAATTGGTTCGTGTTTACTCAAAATGGAGTTCATTTCGCCAATCCGATTTATTGTGTAGATGCTCAGAGGAGTTAATGAACCGAATTTGTCTGTCAATATCAATACCATCCCTGGTTGAATGAGATCATATCTTGTGGGTAATTCCTTTGTGGAATGGGCATAAGCTGTTGCCCCATAGAACAGTTTTCCTAGTTTAAGAGAACTATAGTCATCGAGTAACAAATTATACTTTGCCGCAAACTTATCACTGTTTGTTCTTATACTGTCCAACAAACCTTCATCTGGCGCATCGTAAATTGGTAATATTCTAAAACCCGAAGTACATCCTAATAAAAGTAGATTTTCGATGGCTGAGGCAAGGGCAATTGAAGTGTTTATCATAGAATCCGGTTCCTCATCGGGATCGATTAATTTACCAGATGAAATATTGACTGCCGTATATCCCAACTTATTTCCTCTATGTGTGTCAATGTAATCAACAAGTCCAAATTGTGATTCAAATTGCGATGTAGTTGAAAGCACTACTCTCTTTAACTGATGTTTGGGAGGTTTTTTACCATAGAAATTGTCAAGTAGGTGGGACAGACTTTGTTCATCTTCTGCTACTTCATTGTGAATCCTCATTAGCGAAATAATTTTCTTGTTTTTCAAATCCTCAGAAATTGATTCGTTTACATTGTATATCC
>JACMIO010000130.1 GCA_014381105.1 bacterium
AATCCAGATATAAAAATCAAGTAAGGTTCGGAGTAGACTTAGATATACATATGAAATTATCATATGTACATCTCTACTCGTCAACCTTGACGAATTCATTTCTTTCGAAAAAAGTTTCTACTAATTTACAGGAATTCATACCATTCATTGATGTGGATGTAAGGCCCTTTACACACCATTCCAAGAAGAATAAGATTGATGATAGTTATAGAGACAATTTGATGATCCAGTTGTCATATGATAACGGTGGTGATAGTAGTAAAGGCAGCCCTGCCGATTCACAAAATTCATCCAATAATAGTTGTCAAAAAATAGCGATTATTGATGGCTTCTACCTTCAGAGAATCTACTCTAGAATAATAGATGAGAATGAATCACAATTGAGCCATTTTCATCTCGTATTTGAAGACAATTTGGTGTGTACCTATGACGAAATTGACAAGAGATATCACGCCAGACCTATAATTTGCGGTTCTCCAAGCATAATATCAATTCCGAGTATTATCGAAGGTCCTGCGAAGGCAAAAGGATATTATTTCAAACAAATGTTGAAAGACTTGCTCTCTATTAGTAGTAAAGAAATAGAAAATGAATTTGCTAGTACTTTTATTAGCTATGACGATCCACGACTTACGCAAGTGGCCACAGGGTATGTCATTCAGGCAATCTTTTTTTTTCTTACCAATGGTAACCCTTTCTGTTCACAGTATCCCTGTAGATTATTCAACTCCCACTGGCAAGAAGAATTAATCTATACACAGGTAATAAATCCAGTACTGTGTGAAGAACACCTACGAATATTGGCCGAGGCTGGGAAATGATCCAAATATAATCTTAGATATTCAAGTTATTATTACCAATCCAGTCTTTTTTCAAAACGTAATTGAATATAACACTCTCTTTATTTCCGAACAAATTATTAATGGTTAAATCTTCCATCCACTTAATCACACATGTCAAAAAATGCAAATCAAGATTCTCATGACACATTAGATGTAAAGAATCTTTATGATGTTATAATTATTGGATCTGGACCTGCAGGTTATACAGCAGGAGTTTATTCCTCACGTGCAAAGCTCAAGACCCTAATAATTTCTGGTTCACTTCCAGGTGGACAGCTTATGACTACTAGTGAGGTTGAAAACTACCCAGGCTTTCCTAATGGAATTTTTGGACCCGAACTTATGATGAATATGCGACAACAAGCCGAACGATTTGGAACGACAATAATTGATGATGAAGTGTTGAAGGTAGATTTCAAGAAATACCCATTTCTAATATCGACTCATTCTGAAAGTTACGAAGGTAAAGCAGTATTACTTTGTACTGGTGCATCCCCGAGAAAATTGGGGATTTCTGGAGAACAAGATTTTGCTGGAAGAGGTGTTTCATATTGTGCTACTTGTGACGGACCATTTTTCAAAGGGGAGGAGATCGCAGTAATAGGTGGAGGTGATACTGCAATTGAAGAGGCAACTTTCCTTACTAAGTTTGGTAAATCGGTTAAAATAATTCACAGAAGAGACTTTCTGCGAGCTAGCAAAATCCTACAGGAAAAGGCGTTTGAAAACTCAAAAATACAATTCATATGGAATCATGTTGTGACAAAGATAAGTGGGAATAAGAAGATAGAGAGCATAGACATAAAGGATATTTCAACAAATAAGAGTCAAAATTTAGCAGTAGGAGGACTATTTGTGGCAATAGGGCACGAACCAAATACTTCGATTTTCAAAGATCATTTAGAGTTGGATGAAAGGGGCTATGTTGTTCTCAAAGAGAATACACGAACTAGTGTTGAGGGAGTTTTTGCAGCTGGAGACGTTCACGACTATCGTTATAGACAAGCTATAACTGCGGCAGGATTTGGATGTATGGCTGCACTAGATGTAGAAAAGTGGTTAAGTGAAAAAAAATTTCGCAAGTAATTACGACTTGATATATAGTTCTGGTAACTTACCTAATGCAGAAGCATAATCACTTTCTGCTACAACACTTTGTTCCTTGTACAGACTTTTGAACTTTCTACCGTCGTCGGCAAAAATACCCACGATAACTCCTTTATCTATTTCCTTTGAAAATTTCAACATTGATGACATTACAGAACCTGAAGATGGACCAACGAACAAGCCTTCCTTATGAAGAAGGTCCTTAACTGCATCAAATGAATCCTGATTTGTCGCCGTCATCCATCGATCCACTACTGTTTCTCTGCGTTTGAAGAGATCTGGCATCGATGATTCTTCAAAGTTTCTCAGGCCCTGCAGCAAATGGTTCTGTTGTGCTTGGATAGCAACAACCTTCAAATTCTTATTCTTTTCCTTGAGAAAGGTTCCTGTTCCTGTAATAGTGCCCCCTGTTCCACAGCCTGTAAAGAAATGTGTCACTTTTGCATTTGTTTGTTCCCAAATCTCAGGACCAGTACTTTCATAATGAGCTAGAAAATTAGAATCATTTTCGTACTGATTTGGCATATAATAAATATCTGATCTTGGTTTTGCAATGGCCGTAGCAAGCGCTATACTTTGATCGGTTCCTGCGCCAACTCTCGGACATAAATCATCTGAAGTTTCATGAAGTGTTGCGCCAAGATTCCTTAGTATCTTTTTGGTTTCTTCACTTACTTTCTCTGGAATAACAATTTCAACCTTGTATCCCAGTGAAGATGCAATACCAGTTAATGCTATTCCAGTATTTCCAGATGTAGGTTCGATAATAATGCTCTTATTCTTAACAAGAAGACCTTTCTTTTCAGCGTCTTTTATCATCCAATATGCTGCACGATCCTTAACAGAACCAAATGGATTGTACCATTCCAACTTTGCATAAAATTTTATATTTTCAGTTGAATATGAAGTAAGTTCGTATAATGGAGTATTGCCAATACGTTGCAATATTTCGGGTCCAATTATAGATGTCATCTAGTTCACTTTGTTTTCTTTATCACAAATTCTAGTTCGTTATCTTTTTTTTCAATGGATAACAAATTATGACCAGTTTTATCTGCCCATCTTGTAATGTCCTCTTCTGATTCAGGATCATCTGCGATAATCTTGATCTTCTCACCAATGCCTAATTTTTCAATCTCAATTTTAGTCCTAAAAACAGGTTCTGGACAATATAACCCTCTAACATCAATAACCTTAGCAAATGATTCATTAGTTCCATTTTCGGCCGTCATATTCATTCCTAACACTATTAATCAAGGTCCTGTTTATATTAAATGTTTATAGAAGGTATTTAGAAGCGCTATGCAGGAATTAGTATGCATTTCTTGAATGAATTTGAGCATTCAGGCTATCTGAATAAATCATCTTCTTTTGATCTAGTAATCTTGGATATTGAAGAATCTCCAGATACATAATGGACACCACGGACTATTACAACGGGAATACGAGACGATTTTCCCATGACAAGCTCTGCAGCAGATGCTAATTCGTCAGCAATAGCTATCTCGGTAACCTTTAGAATTTTTCCATACATGTCAGTTTTTCCGACATAACTCATGATGGGATCAATCCCTGCTATCCCAATTGCTACATTTACTTGGCCTTTCCTGAATGGTCTACCAAAGGTGTCGGAGATAATTACACTTACATTAATGTTGGTCCTAGATTTAATATCATTTCGAATTTTTCTAGCAGATTCATCTGGATCATCGGGCAATAATACAACTTGATTTGATAATTTTCCCACATTGCTGGCATCAATCGCTGCGTTAGCACAAACGAAACCATGCTTGGTTTC
>JACMIO010000131.1 GCA_014381105.1 bacterium
CATAAAAGAGATGTTCTCCCAAGGGTGGGGAAGTATTTTTCATAGTAAGTTGTGTCATCCGGAATTGCGAGAAAAATTAAAGGCAGAGCTTGTTTCAAGAGGAATTTTAGACAAGGTAAAAGAACCGCCACAATTACCAAAAATGAGACCGTTCATAGACATTGATATTTTGAAATTCGAAAAAATTCTAAAGGAACAAACAAATAGTCTTACTATTTTTGAATAATATTTTGTCTGGACATTCTGAAATAATGCTACGAGATTTTAGATTCGACAAATAGCAAAATCCGACTAATTGCCAATCATATCACAAGTCTCATTCTTCTTCATTTCGCGTATTATCAATAATGGTATTACAACCAAAATTGGAATGCTTATTGCAATAAACAAGCTTTGAAGAGGGGCTAAAGCTGACACCACGGTGCTAGCGCCAAACCCCACAATCACAGTAAACAAGCTTCCTGCACAAGTAGGACAACCAATGAACAGACCACTGAAAACGCCAAAAGTTGAAGCAATTGGAAATCTTCTTTGAGACTGATTTCTAAACATTCTAAAGAAATGCACATTTAGTGCAAGATTAAAACCAACTAAGATCGAGACTACTATTGCAAGTATGAGATTTATTGGAATTATTAAAATTGAAAATAGCTCGGTTAGTTCAGTTGTGATCATGGGAACATATCCCGGGTAATTGCAACACAATGTCAGATAAAGTGAAGGTGCGGTATCACCTTCAACATCATCATGATAGATAAGAATCTGAGATAAGAATGCAAAAAAGATGCCATAGGCAATGGATGAAATAACAAATATTCTCCAATAGGACTTTTGGGTCAAAATCCGAGATACATATCCAAGATGACTTTTTTTAGGTTCAGGTCTTGAAGCTTCAGATCGGAGGATCAGATAAGATCCATAACCAATTGCAATCAATGAAACCAAAACTAGAATGATAACGGCTGTCGCCAAGTTATACAATTTCGCAATGTCTGACTGAGATTGATTGGAACTCAATAATGAATAAATTGAGAGAGAGAAAATTAATGAGAAGATGCCAATGCAAATAATACGTATGCCCCTATTTTTCAGCGAATCATGATTCTCCAACATTGCCAACACCAAAAGTTAGTAATTTATGGAAAACAGTCCAATCTATATTAAGTTAATTCAGATATGTCTGTCATCAATTGGACAAAGCCTAAATTTATCGACGTTTAAAAAAAAATATGGACGAAACTTTCACAGGTGAAGGGTTTGTTACAGCTTCCATAAGCTTTGTTGGTTTCGTTGATAAACTTGGTCTAGAAGGGTTACTTACTCTAAAATCCGACGATGGGAGAGAATTTCCGATCCGCGCATTTTCTGGGGAGGTCGCACGGCATATCCTAAGATTTAGGGAAGGTGATAAGAGCACCATACCTACAATTTATAATCTTATTGAAGAAATTTCTGCATTGCAGGATTTACTGTTAGTAGAAGTCAGAATATATAGAAATGGTCCTATATTGAGGTCTAATCTTTATTTCAAGACTCGCAAGGAAATAATCACTTTAAGAAATTATCGTGCATCTGATTCTATAGCCCTAGCTGCATTTTTTGATGTTCCCATAAAGGTAAGGAAAAATCTATTTGAGGAAACAATTGAGCAATAGTTAATCTAAATCAAGTAGCTATTGCAGATAGTTTGTTTGATGTTATCGCCTTCTTGACTTCCATTGCAATCCTCCGCCCAATACCAAATGTTTGACCATAGGAATATTTTGTATATGGAGAGGTCGTTGCCATGATAGGATTTCCAGGAACTCTTAGAGATACGTCATAAACAACTATTTCCAAATCTGGTGTAACAATGCTCTGTAGAGAAAATGGCCCAATTAGACCAGGTGGATATTCTTTTCGTACTGCATTAGTAAATTTATCGCCGAGTTCAAATACTTTTTGAAGCATTGACTCCCTAATGCTTGCGGGAGTATGACCTATTTCTATATGTCTCACCTCTGTTTCAAACTCCAATTGATCTCTTGCTGGCAGCCCATTTAGATCATTGAGATTAGTCTGAAGTCTTCTTTCAATCCCCAAGAATTCAGTTTCAGGTGTCAACGGCGATGAGAAAAAATTAAAATTAAAATATGTCCCTACAACGAATTGTTCAATTACAGATGAATCCAGATCTTCCCTTGTGATCATTTTTTCTTTTATCTTGTCTTGCGATTTTTCGATATAATCCTGTTCTGAGCTGACTATGAAAAACGCTCTTTCAAGCTTTCTTTTAGATTCTTGAATTTTAACTATAGCTAATCCTGCTATATCTGAATATTTTTTGTAAATCTTTGGATGGTTTATTTGCGCGCGTTCCAACAAATAATACTGATTTCTGTCGGCACCCCTTTCCTCGGCACGAAAAAGGCTCCTATTTCCAAGTATTGGTAATTTTAATTCATTCTCTATTGAATCGTACCCTACATATGCAGTGAATGCCCGATGGGGTACAACAATACTACTAATTTCTCTAAGTTTCTCTTGAATCTCTTTGAAAAGTAGGTCTGAGAATTTATCTACTAAAATTATTTCATCGACCAATCGCTTAAATCTCAAATATGGTAATTCTCTTCCTTTTTGACAAATACATACAGTTTTCATCCCCTCGTCCTTTGCTCCATCCATTATTTCTAATGCGGAATGACTACCAATTACTGCCAAGTGTATATTCTCTACATCATATTTTCCTATAATCTCAGATATTGTATCAGCGTCTATCATGTTTACCCATGCAGAAGAAATCTGTTATAAATAAAATTTTCCAAATAAGATAATTTGTTAGTCTCAGTTAATTTCTATTCGGTGTGATTACAAATTAACTACTTTTTTCTTTATTTACAGCCCCTTCTATGGCCTTTCTAAGCTCATCATCATTTTTGTTAGTATAGTTTATTCCCAGAGATTCGGCTATTTCTTCAAGTTTTTCACGGCCTATCTTATCATTGCCTTTAATCTGCGCGAGCTCCTTTTTGGCTTCAATCCTTGCTTTTTCATACTCTGCCGTTGCCTTTCCAAATGACCTGGCCAACTCAGGTATTTTCTTGACACCGAAGAACAATACCACGATGATAACAATAATGATCAGAACTTCATACCCAACTGGAACCTGCAAGATAGCATTATTGATACCATCCATATAGAAAAGATAGAGAAGGTTGAGATTTAAATGTTGATGGAAATATTATCGATAAGGAACGATCTAAGATTCTCCTTTTACCTCCTCTGAAATTTCAACTGCATGGGCCTATCATCCTCTTTCAACCACACATGCTGTGAATCAACAAATACCCTCGAATCTTCTGAAACAAGGTATTCAAAACTGTTTGAAGATTTCATCCGTAACAAAAAGTCTCACAAAAATTAAATTTTCAGCTTAAGATTGGTTCTGACTCAAAACAGTTGCTCTATTGATTTGACTGCTTCAGAGCAATGGGCGTACGGTACTATTCTTTTTGTGCAATCGTCAATTGATAGCGCAGTGATTTCAAAAATTTATGCAATTAAATTTCATATGTGAATCATCAATGTCACCTCATCAGCTTTGTGCCGACATCATCAACTCGTTGAAATTACAATGCTAATATCCATGTATATCTCTTTAAATGAAAAATCTATGCCATGTGATTGAGATTCAAATGGATACTTGTTATGAAACATTTTAACAGAATTTAAGATCATTCACATTTGTTAGTATAATAAATAAAATCATTCAACTTTTATGAATATAACCCATTGCTATACATATTGTGTTCTTGGCACTTAAGGAAATATTACTTCCCCAGGAGAACATAATGTTCAGGACAAAGACAAAACTAAAGTGTACGGAAAAAAAATACAATATCATAATTACCAATTTCAGAGTACTACTATATTCCGAAAGAGGTCGTATTTTTAAATCACCTGATGTGATAAGCGAGAGGTTAGAAAGCATTTATGGCATAGAATACAATGAAGAAGGTATTTTCTTCAAAACTTCTAAAATTAGAATCCAAGGTGGAATAAGATTTGAAATAAGCGGTCCGCTCTCAGAGGTAAAACCAGTTTTCAATTTCATTCAAACAATCATCAATCGAGCAGATAACACGCTAGTTAGAAGATTAGATGAATCATAGAAATTAGGACTGTATACCCTCCCCCTTATCTAACGGTAATCCATCCTAATTAGGACTCCTGCATTCAAAGTATTGTTGTGGTATTCTGACAAAGCCCCTACAATTGAAAGAAAATATTCAAAATCAATTCCGCGGTATTTCAAGGTAGGATCACATACAGGAATGACTATAAACCCTTATCAAGGCTGTCATCACAGATGTGGGTATTGTTATGCAACCTATAAATGGTCACCAGATTTTTATGACAAGATCTATGGTAAAATTAACGCCCCTGAAATTTTAGAATCAGAATTGAACAAATGGAAGAATATTTCAATGTTACCTGTTATGATATCCTCTGCAACTGATGCCTATCAGTTTGCAGAAGCAAAGTTTGGTATTACAAAAAAATGTATTCAAGTGTTACAACAGTTTCAAATTCCATTTTACGTATTCACCAAGTCATGTCTTATTGAACGTGATCTGAACCTGTTTCACAATTATAATACTAATTGTTTTGTAGTTTGGTCAATAACAACCATTGATGAAAAAGTAAAGCGAATCATAGAACCAGGAACACCGCCAACATCAAGGGTTTTTGAAACGATAAAGAAATTTCTCGATTCTGGAATTAAATGTTGTGTTAACATTGATCCCATTATCCCATTTGTTACTGATAGTGAGGAACATATACTATCAATCGTTGATATGTGTCATCAATTCGGCATAAGATACATTTCCGGATCAATCCTGAGACTGAGGAGGGATATTTGGATCAGAATTAGGAAAATACTTGAACTATTGGGAATATCTTGGAGTATCGAAGAGTATGAAAAAATATTCGGGTTCCAAGAGCCACTAATGAATGACAACAATCTGAGTGCAAGTACAACCTATAGTGACAACGTAATTAATTGTCTCAAATACGAGCTTTCAAAAAGGAACATTGAATTTGGTTTTGATAAACTAATAGAATGTATTTCTAACTTGAAGTCGGAATATGCGATATCCACAAAGCAATACAGGATTAGTGAATTTATCTAATTCCAAAGCCACTGGAGATTTATCTGGAACGGCTTGAGTTGACTATTTTTTTGTTTTTAGAAAACATCAAACTTTATTAGAATTCTAGCCTATCCGACTCTTTTCATCTTTGAGCCACATCTTGGACATGAGGCTTCTCTATGTTTTGTCCCACAACTCATGCAGTAATAGTTAACTGAATTCCCAGAGAAAGGGGAGGACAGTGAACCAAACATACCCGCTCCGGCGTTCTTCGCCATCCTATTTCGCATGTAGAAGCCCATCAAAAGAAATATGCCGATAATGATTACCCATGAATACGGAAATGGAACGAACAATGATACTGTCACGCTTATACCAATTGAGATTACGATCCACATTAGCTGGAATGCAAGAAATTCTTTATTGTCCATGCTGCAATATAATAATTGATTAAACAAGATTATTAAGGTTAACTATTTTGAAACCCATTATTATCCAAATACTATATCATTAATACAGTATTTTATTAAGATGGATTATTGCCAGGCTTATTTTCTTTAGTCTGTTGGTACTTATCCAGATTTAGTTTGCAACCCAACCACTAGACATTTCAGTATTTTCGTTATAAGAATAACCGGCCGTGTATGTGTTTCTGCAAAATTTTCAAATGAAAAAGAATAGTTCTAAACGTTGGTTCAAAATTCAAAAACTAGTCAGAGAGGATTTGGAAGGATTGAAGCCAAGAATATGTGGTAATTATTCAACAACAACTTTGAATATATTAGACAACTTGGAGCGTTCATACAATTTTTTCCAAATCAATAGTCCCAAAAATGCTGACATTAGTGAAACAGGCATTAAAATTGGTACAATGAATTTCCACAAAAGTTGTTCAAATATCAATACACTTTCAAAAGTTACTAGATCTATCCCAAAAAAAGATTTAAAAATATTCACCGACCATGGAAAATAAAAAGTAACAAAGAAAAATGAAATGGCAACGGAGAAAATAATGCGTTTGTGATCTATATTAGATTTGACAGACACCTTATAGTTACTTTGTGTGAATATGGAAATAACATCTAATGTTATAGGTATGAGTATGTTTAGAAGATAAAGAGGCAACAAACCCACGAAATAATTATTTGAAGTGATAGTTGCAGATGATTGTATGGCCATCAAAGTAGCTGTAACGACCGTCATTCGGAAGGGAAATTTGAGATTTTGAAGTGAATAAAAAATTATTGCAGTGAAAATCGAAGGAAGAGTAGATCCAAGTATTAGAGCAGCAGTTGGAGAGAGATTGAAATCAAAGTACTGACCTTCCGAAAAGGGAAGCGTAAACATGAAAACAAAGTTAATTGCAATCAACCACAGAATTCCATAGCAAATCATCTCAGACATTATCTTGAATTTTCTACGGGATTCAAACAAATGGGTTCCAATTAACGCACCTATTATAGAAAGCAACATTCCGCTTATCAACATGAGATGTGGAGGACTAAGTAGTCCATCAAACCCAAAATTTGTATGCCACCAATTATCAAATTGGCCGGAGAATAATTCCACAAGACATCCCAAGGCAATTAGTTTTAAGGGATTTGGAATTTTGTGAAATATTGCAAAGGAGTTCTTTAGGGAGCTTTTTTGTTTTATTGAAATTACTATCCCTGCAACAGTAGCGATCAGGGATAAACCTACTCCAGAGTACAACACTGTATGTGGTGGAGTAAAAAATGATTCAATATTTACAACACCATGCCATATGATATCCCAATTAGCAGCTCCGACTTGCAGAGCTACTCCTAATGCAACTAGAAAATAGATCCAGAGCAATGTAGATGATGAGGAAAGCGACGGCGACAATTCTCCATTGAAGTTCAAAATATAAATATCCATACCCTTAGACAAATTTATTCTTATCACACCAAACGCAGGTTTGGGATCGGAAACCATTATCTTCTACGCTTTAGTGGATTTACAAAGACATGGTGAAAATGTAGTGGATTTTTTTGAAATGGATAGAGTGCTGGATGAATTGGCTCGAACATTTGCAGCCCCTAGTGCAACTACTTGGTTCAAAGTTACAGGAAACAAGTCGCCAACACGAGATAAATACAGACTCAAGGTAATTGAATTTATGAACTTGTTTGAAAATGCTCTGTCAACTGGTTATCAGGATTATCCTAATTCGCATGATCTATTAGATCTTGTGAAAAGAGGAGTAAAAGACCAAGCCAACGAAATATTGTCTGGAAAGAACAATGAAGTGGAAAAAAGATTCAAGTACTACGTAGACCACGGCTAGCTTTCAGAGATTATCATTGGGCCACCTGCGTTCGGAATTATTATTTCTGGACAGGGTTGTTTCAGAACTGTTAAAAAGAAAATTTAGAAAGAACTACACTAATATCATGTTACTTAGATAATTATTTTGGCATGAGGAAGAAACATTCTTCAAAAAGAAAAATAACAGGTAAGGAATTATCATTGCAGGACGAATTAAATATCAAGATTGCTACCTTAGTAGAATTATTAGAGACTAAGGGGGTTTTGAGTAAGGGGGAGTTTGAGAGATTGACAGTTATGAAATTACATGAGATTTCAAAGGCAAGAGCATTTGAAGATCTGGACGAAGAGATCTGATGATAGCAATTCAATACAAGATAGAATTATTACTTACTCATCGTAGGTATCATATTTATTTGAATGTTGATTATTTCTAGAATTAATTAAATATTTACGTCCTACTATAATTCATAGTGGAACAAATCGATTCTTTTACCATATCATACTAAACAGCCTTCATTCTCCTAAATGATAAGATCCCTATTATAGTAATGATGAAAGTAAACAACAATAGTACTGCAAGGTCGTATTCGAAAGAGTACGTTCCTAAATGTAATATACTATTTCTTAATGCATCTACTGAATATGTGGCAGGGTCAACAAGAGTGATTAGCTTTAACCAAGCGGGTAAATTGTCAATTGGGAAAAGCGCTCCACTTAGGAAAAACAAAGGAAATACAATAAAACTAATAATTAATTGAAATCCTTCCAAGCTCTCAATATAGCTTCCAAATGTTAGTCCTAACGACGTCAGACAAAATGAAAGAATCAAGACAATTGACAATATTTGGAGTAATGATAGTGCGTCATAATTTATCCCCAAAACAATACCGACAACAAGTATGATAGCAACCTGAAAAAGCGAAGTCGTCATTCCACCAAGAGTCTTACCAATAAACACCGTAGTTCTACTGGATGGGGCAACCATTACACTTTTAAGAAAATCAAATTTTCTGTCCCAAATGATATACGCGCCGAAAAAAACAGATGTAAAAATTACCGACATACAGATGATACCTGGAAAAATGAACTTTTCGTAATCTGTTCCTATTTGCAGATTCGTTGATCCTAGTCCGGAACCTATGACAATTAACCATAATAGTGGGGTGAAAGTAGATGCTACAAGCCTGCTTCTTTCACGTAGGAACACCTTAATTTCTCTAAGCCATAACGCATAGAGCTGTCCTAATACAATGTTTGAACTAAGATTTTTTGTACTGAGCATATCTTTGCATGAATCCTCCTTCTGGACTGTCTCCGGACAAGTAATCTCCCGAAAGTTTCAAGAACACATCATTTAGTGTAGGTTTCTTATATTCTATAGTCTGGACACCATCTAAATCCTTTATTAGCATATGCAAGTTTGAGTTTACCTTTTCCATGTAAATTATAACAGAATTTTCCTTCTGCTCTACCTTATGAACAAAATCAAATTTAGTAAAATCTTTGTCAAGAGGGATTCGATCGTTGAAGGTTATCTTTACAACATCACCACCAATTTCCTGTTTTAATTTTGATGGCGAATCTAGTGCAATTATTTTCCCGTTAGTAATAAAACCAATTCTATCACACAACATATCAGCCTCCTCCATGTAGTGTGTCGTCAAAATGATAGTAACCTTTTCCTCGCGTACCATTTTTTTGATGTACTTCCACATAGTTTCCCTACTTTTCGGATCTAAACCCAATGTGGGTTCATCTAAAAAGAAAACTTTAGGATGATGCAAGAGTCCGCGTGCAATTTCTAATCGCCTTCTCATTCCACCAGAGTATTTCTTTACCTGGTCATTTTTTCTATCCTCCAATCCAACTAACTCTAGTACCTCCGAAATTCTTTTTTCTCTTAATTTTCGAGGTATTCCATAGAGTAACGCATGAATCTTTAAATTTTCATACCCGGTAAGAATATCATCACTGCTTGGAGCTTGAAAAACTACACCAATGCTCTGTCTTACTTTAGTTGCATTGTGCAAAACATCAAAACCATTCACAATAGCTCCTCCCTCCGTCGGCTTTAGCAGAGTAGCCAGTATATGTATTAGAGTGGTCTTTCCTGCCCCGTTTGGCCCTAAAAGTCCAAATATTTCATTCTCATTAACTTCAAAACTCAGGCCATCTAGTGCTTTGAAGTCTGCATATTTCTTAACGAGATTCTTTACAGTTATCAAGTAATCTAAATTGTTTGGAAACCCATTAAAATATCATTTGCAACGTCACTTGTTTTTTTGATAGTCATCATAATCAAGGTATCGCATTACCATGTGTGCAAACGTGAGAGCTGGAACTTATATTTAACCAATTTTTCAATGAGAGTTTTGTGTTCCGAATGATTAACTTTCCAAACAGACCAGTCCCTTTCTGTCCCCTTTTAGATCTTTACACATACGGGTATTGTCACTAGTAAATCTTTTGCACTCAAAATGTGTACGCTTCTCGATCCGTCTCCGGGATTATGGAGTTCTTTTTATTCCATTAGAATTTTACAAGTACCTTTTCAGAATAACTTAAACTTGTATGATGTTCAATTGACTAACTCGAATTAATTACTGAGCTATTGAAACAATTATTGTTACTCTGTCGCGGTATCATCAATTTTCATAATTTTATGGAGTCGTTAAAGTATTCTGTCCACATCAGACTGGACCATTAATTTCTTTTGATTGTGTAAGTTAACCATCAATAGTTAATTTTAATACCAGGAAATTCGTGATTACTGTTGTGCTTTTTAATAGGAAGAAGGATCCGGTTGAAGCAAAGAGAAAAATAGTTTTGACTAAAGAGATCATAGACAGTGTAATAACCTATGCAAAATCATGGCATCCCAATGAGGGAATATTGATCTTGCAAGGTAAAAAAGAAAAAAATGTAATTAGAATAACCGGTTTAATAATTCCGCCATTTTCTTCTCATGGACCATATTACTCGGGGTTTCCAGTGTATGAACTTCCATTCGATTTATCATATATTGGCACAATACATTCCCATCCTAGTGGGTCCAATCGTCCATCACTAGAAGATTTGAATCATTTTTTTGGATTGGTATCATTAATAATTTGTTATCCATATGACGTTGGAAATATTGGAGCGTTCGACCGTAATGGAATTAAGATGGATGTCGAAACAGAAGATACTTTTTGATATAAACCTACATTACACCAATTTCTGTGTTAGAATTACTATCCAATCAACTTTTTAATTTGGTATAATTGACCAAACACTAGTGGGAAAGTAGACCCACCAGAGAACATGTAAAGATATCAGGTAATTTTATTATTCATAACAAAATATAAAAAAGTTCAAACGGGCAGGGGAATTGATTTGTGATTGAATAGTACTGCCCCACCAGGTATTAAAACGATTTTGGTAAGTTTATGAACATCAGACTATAAAACGGTTCAATGGCCACTAGCATAATTTCAACTTTCTGGGAGTCCCCAGGCTGGAACTTTGAGCCTACTCTTATTAACGCAGTAAAATACAAAATAAGCTAACAGAGATGCTATATTCTTTAGACAATTTTTGAGTTATTTTATATTACATTAAAAAAATATTATACCAATGATGCTTGAAAAGTTGAGGGACAAGGCTTTCTTTCAAAATACAATTGATGTCTGGATAGCCTATTGTGAAGAAAGAGAAAATGACTGGTATAGTGTTGAAGGATATCGCAATTTCATAAACTATTTGAACCTGAATGGACTGAAAATGCAGAAATTTCCTCTTTGCGTCAAGGAATCTGGGGGCATGTATGAAAGAGGCAAAGACAAGGCAAAATTTCTAGAGGAACTATCCCATTACTCGGACAGTGATTCTTCTGCATATACTTTAAAATTGAGCGGGGATGTAATTGACAAAATTCGTAGTTACGAGTCAAAATAGAAGATATAATCAGAATATTAAACCATTTTAAAATAATTCTTTACCAACTATTTAGAACCATACTTGTTAGTATTTGGATTGTGTGACTATTAAAACAAGAGTTATCATTTTTCCACCTTAAAGTTTGTATCAGTGTTTGAAGAGATATATCCGGGCGCAGTAGCATTAACCCGAATCACAAAATCTCCTACTTTCGCGTTTTCTGGGATCTTTAGTGATAATTCTAAAGTGTCATTGTTTTCTGAAAATTCTTTGATAATTTTTTCTGAGGAATCCAATATTTGGCCTCTTATTGTAGCATTGTTAATTCTATCATCAGAATTAGCATCAATTAGATCGATTTTAATGACTTGTTCTTCACCAATAGAAACAGAATTCTCGTCTACTAGAGTTTGAATAACAAGATTTCTTAGTTCGGATGGAGTGTCGCTTTTACTTTTATTACTTTCCTTCGCCAAGAATCCATCGGTCAACTCCACTTCGCTGACAGTTTTATTACCGTCCCTAACATTGATATTGACCTCATCTGTTGAAGTTATTCCTTTATTATCAGTAACAACTAGTTCGAATGTTAATGTGGTGTCTGTTGAAACATAGGGAGCTATAAATGACCATATCATGGTGTTTGCACCCCCTACCGTAATATTGGGATTGGGAATTTGTTTCCACTCATAAGAGATGATAACATTATTGTTGCTCTTGCTGTTACTTCCATTAAGGATAACTGATGCACTTTCGTAAACTGTCTGATCTAGTCCCGCATCAGCTACAACTCGTGTATCATTAGAAAGTGACAGAAATTTGTTTGAGTTTTGATTTGATTCAATTTCTAGGATTGATGGAGGTGCAGCAGCACTTGTTAGAGATTTATTACCTTGTAAAGTGCTGTTTGTATAAGTTCTATTAACTCTCTCAAACTCATTGGTAATCGGGGAGTCATATTTCGTTTCATTTTCCTTTGTAAATGGAATTGCTAAGTCAAAGTTATTACTTGAGAAAGCATCACTATTCTGTTGCTGACCACTTAAGCTAGTAGTTGGAACCATTTCTGAAAATTCTGACCCAATGTTAGACAGGTTATTGCTCTTATCCGATTTTTCATGACCATTGACTATTATCGAAGAAATCCTTGTTAGATTGTCAGAAGGTAAATTCACGCATGAAAGAATTCCCGTGAGAGTGTTAGGACCTTCAATTATTTCGTGAGAATTTGGATTATAAGTGAATTTCCACATTGAATAATTTTTTCCGCCGTTTATAATAATCACTGGATGACGTAATGATTGTGAATCATTCCAGGTAGCATAAACGGAACATGGTTGGCTTGAGTCAAATACAGCAGTTCCGGTAATTGTCAAATTGCCGGGTTGAACCTTACTGTTGTTTGATGGAGATATGATATTGACATTATTATTTTCTGGAGTGGCATTGGTATAACCTGGTAAGACTAGGAATAACATCGGCAAAATGGATATTACAATGGATATTACAACAAATTTGGGATACTCCGAATGATGCAATTTATTATTCTCCAACTCTCAAAAAATCTATAAAAGGTGAGGCTGTAATTCATGTTAAGTATTAATTAAAAAACAGTAGACAACATCTAATTTTAAAGCATGAGAACATGATAATCTTAAAACAGGGAATTTGATTGTGGGTTCTCCGCCATCCGTATGTGCCAAACTATTTTGACTTTAATTTTACTCTGGGTGGATAATCGCTAACCAAGTAGAAGGAACTGGATAGAAGCTTCCAATCCAAGCTTGTGAAAATAAGCGAGTTTACTTTTTGGGTACAGTTTGTTGTTATAACCTGCTAATTTGCGAAATAGTGTGACCGTACTTTTTGCCATTTTGCTATCAACGCATCTGGCCTTATGTGTATTGATTCTTTATCTATTCTCAGTTTAGCCAATGACACGTACTCGTTCATTAAATCTATACCGATGTATCGCCTACCAAAATTATGCGCAACCTTGGTTGTTTGGCCGCTACCGTTGAAAGGATCAAGAACTAGATCGCCTTCATAAGAATAGAGCTTCATAAGACGATATGGAATCTCTTCTGGAAATGGACAGGGATGTTCGATATGTCCTGGAGGAACAGGCGCAATATGCCAAATGGAATTTGCGATCTCTTTAGTAAATTCTTCATGCTTTGCGGGAAGTATTTCATTTCTATTTGTTCTTCCGCTATTTACATCTCCCTTTCTCAAAACAAGGATGAATTCATGCATTATATTAGCTCTGAAATATTTAGGATATGGATTAATCACAAATGATCCGTATCTATTAGTACCTCCTGTAACCTTGTGCCATATAATCTCTTCATGAAGATTCCAATTTCCAAAAGGTTCTACTAATTTAGAGAGTAACATATGCGGTAGTGGGATAATTGTTCCGTTTACAACTTCATTTCCTATTACTATACAACAGTAACCTCCATCTTTAGTTACTCTGTATACGTGTTCATTAAAGATTTGGACCATTTCTTCAAGATATTCTCCAGTTTCTTTTTTCGTTTTTCCGCGATAATAGCCATTTTTCTCAACGTGTGCCTCATAGTCAATAGCGTTTCTATATGGAGGAGAAGTAATTGTGAGCTGGACATAGTTTGCAGATAACTCTGATAGTACTTTTCTGCAGTCACCCTGTATAACGGAATTATGAAATTCAAGTAACATTGGAATAATGTTTTGCTATATAATCAGCCCATATTCCGCATACTTAAAAAAAGTAAACATGCGGATAAATTAAATTAATTGAAATAAACTTGTAACGTCGATAAATACTCAAGGCAATATGTCTCATTAGATTAGGAATGCAAAAAATAACCTCTCTCAGTCTAGTAGACTTACGGAGTCCAGGCAATCTCAAGACTAGACAGGGAGAATTGCACCGCAATTATGTTGTACTGTTCTCGTCATCAAATAGAGGAATGTCATGTATGATTGGTAATGTCTTGTCAGTTTTGCTGATACTACTGGAAATGTATTTAGTTACTTTTCCAAGATAAATTCATCTACTGGCATACCAAAATGCCTTCCAGAAGAAGACCTTGTACAAGCCAGGACCTCATCGCCAACCTTTAGATCAGTTACTGATACAAGTTTATTGTCATTTGTAATCAACCTAATTGTTTCAGCATTTTGCAAAATAACTGTTCCATTAGAATCATTTATCTGAGCCTTTACTAACTTCATCGGTCTGGATTCAATCTTGGACCTCCCAACAGTCGATTTTCTGCTCGTTCCGTCCTTGCTAACAACTAGAATTTCAACGCCCGCTTCAAGCTCGGACAGATATTTTGTAGTTCCATCAGACAATGCAGTATAACAGTAAACGGCTCCCGCATTTACTCTAAATGGCCTGGGTGAAGTAAATGATGAACCTACTGATTCGTTGTGTACTAGAAACAGGAAATTAGATCTACTGCCAATAAGCATTCCCTCGCCCATGTCCATCATTGATACTGTATCTACACATACTCTTTCACCCATTCCAACATCCTTTAATTCTAAAATTTTTGCATATTCTAACTTAAAACTAGGATTATCAAGTAAGCTATGCGAATTCTCAACTTGGTTTACATCATCTGTTTCCAATATAACTCCATCAACACCAAGTTCTAAAACAGAGAACATTGTTCTAATTTCTTCAGAATTTCTTGTGGTAGTGTAAATTTTTGTTCCCGTTTTTTGAAGTTTGGCGATAAGATTCTCTAGTGGGATTATCTTCCAGTCAGTGGCCTCAACTATGACAAAATCTGCGCCATATTTAGACGCAAGAACTATTTCATCTAGATCGTTGTTACTCGATATTTTTTTTATATAGCCTACACTTTTGGTTAGATTTTTCTTACTCTTACGCAGCAAGTCGAGCGTATTACATACAACATAATCCGCATTATCAGAATGAAATATTGTTTTAAATTTCTTACTTGTGATAACGGAAGGGTCGCCATATATCAGTGACACATTAGACACTTTGGATAAAAAATCATCCAGTTTTTCTTTTTCTACGAGTGGTTTTAGAATAAATTCTTTATTCTTTTGAACTGACAATGTTCTTTAATGCCTCTCTTGGTTTTTCACTGTTAAATATAATTCTAGATAATGCATTAAGTATATTTGGCGGATTTTTATGTTGAAATATGTTACGCCCAAAGGTAACACCAATCGCTCCTGCTTGCATAGCACCATCACACATCTCCAATATATCTTCATCCGTGGTTGCCTTCGGTCCACCTGCAATAACTACGGGTACTGGACATGTTCTTACAACCTTCTTAAATGAATCTCTGTCTCCGGTATAAACTGTCTTAACAATATCGGCACCTGCTTCTGCGCCTATCCTAGCCACATGTGATACAATCTCTACATCATATGGATTCTTGATGTTTTCTCCTCTAGGATACATCATGGCAATTAATGGAATATTCCACTCATTGCATTTATCCGAAATTATCCCCAATTTTTGAAGCATCTCGGGTTCTTCCTTAGCACCTATATTAATGTGAACTGAAATACCATCAGATCCTAACCTTATTGCGTCCTCGACTCCACCCATCTGTACCTTCTTGTTTGGCGAAAGTCCAAGTGATGTACTAGCAGACAAATGGGCAATAATGCCTACTTTTGGAGGTCGAGGCAATGACTTGATAATGCCTTTGTTTATGATAACACTTGTAACGCCAGAATTTTCACATCGATAAATAAACTCATAAACATCCTCCAGTCCAGGAATAGGACCGTTTGTTATTCCATGGTCCATTGGAATACAAAGCATTTTTCCATCGTTCAAAATCCTTGAAAGTCTTATCTGTCTGCCAATAGCCATTAATATTTAGATATTTTTGTTATCTGACTTAAAAGTGA
>JACMIO010000132.1 GCA_014381105.1 bacterium
ATATTATTACTCCTTTGACATTCACAATGTTCATATTGTTGTAATGAATGACTATTCTCCAATTAGCCCAGAAAAAAACCAAGAGATTTATCAAAAAGGTTCTGAACAGTATAACTTTGTGAAGAATGATCTGGAAAAGGCGGCTTCTAATCCAAATGTAGACTGGATTATAGTATCCCACCATTCGCAAAAATATGCTTCCACATGGGGAAAAATACTTCATTCAGTGGACGAATGGGCAGATATATATCATCCACTATTCGAGGAATATGATGTAGATCTGGTACTTCAAGCACATCAGCATAACTATCAACGCACCTTCCCTATCAAGCATAACATTGAAAATCCTGACCGACCAATAGTAACTGACACCAATACGAGAGATTACTTTGATCCCTCAGGCCAGATATTTGCTACTGTGGGCACAGCAGGTGTACAATTACAGGATCTGAATGGAAAGGCCTATTACATAACTACCCAGATTATAAGATTTGGCTTTCTAAATATAGATATCATGAAAAACGGAGCAACTCTTAATGCCACGTTCTTTAGCAATGATGGATCTGCTACAGATCAGTTTATCATTTCAAAATAACCTGTATACCATTTGTTCTCATTTTGTGAACAGTAGCAAGATTCATGAAATATGGAATACTTCTTAAACGTAAATTAAGCATTGACTATTCTGCTAATATATCCGTCACAACAATACCTGAACAAATATACCTTTTACGTTATCACATACTAAACTATGAATGAAGATTAAAGTCGCTGACTTGACACAAACGTCTAGATGTTCAAATTAAATAATTCTTGGACCAAAGGTTGTGTCTAGGTTTTTCGGGTTAGGTTCGAATATCAGGTCCTGATGATCTGGATGGATTCTGAAGAGTGCCTAAGTTCAAGTGCAACCACCAATGTTGCTCCTACTGAGTTTTCCTGCCGTACCGGCACATATTCCATTTTTAATTCGGGTTGTTTATATACATACAAGTATTTGAGCCCTTATAGTTACTGGGCCCATACCCATATGCACCCATTTTTGACAAAAGTTCTTTTGTTCAGATCTGCAATCAGCAATGGCCATCACATTTAAAAATTTTAAATCTTCTCTTATCTTCTTAGTGTAGAATTTCTTGACTCTAATCATATAACAAGACAATTGATAATTAGAATGTACGTTACTATGATAATGGATAAGTAATCTAATGGCAAGAATATTTTAGAATTAATGCATTTAGATAGCAATATCCAGGTTTTCTCAATAGTCCTAACATCTTTAATTATTTTGGGTTTATTTTCTTCCAACAATACTTTTGCGGCCAAGACTTTTGAAATAGAGGCAAACATCGATCTGTCAAATATCCCAGATTCTAAAAAATTGAAGGTCATTGCATTTGCTAATGGCGAATCTGATGTCAAATTTGTAGATGATACTCAAATGAAATCAAAATCAATTTCGGTACCTTTCACTTTTGAAAGAACGAATGATCTTGTAACTGTCGGAACAAATGACGAATATTTTGTATGCGCATATGATTTAGAACCCAATACGGGTGTTATGAAGTCTTATTCTTGTGTTGAGGGTAATATTGAAAATTCCGATGGAAAAAATACAATAAACTTAGGTTCGGGAAGTAAGAATACCTTGTCTACGGGGTCCTTTCAATCGGTAAATGAAGTGGATGAATCCAAGACAAAGGATGAATCCAAGACAAAGGATGAATCCAAGACAAAGGATGAATCCAAGACAAAGGATGAATCCAAGACAAAGGAT
>JACMIO010000133.1 GCA_014381105.1 bacterium
TCAAGTAAGCTCGATGCAAATTTCTTTTCCCCAAGAACATAATAACACGCTGACAGAGATTCAACGCTTGATAGTCTACCAAGTCTTGCATAATTTATTGGATTTCCTGCCAATAATGCAGGTATTTTTCTTGGGATACCTTTCCTCAAAAATTTATGATTTGTCAAAACATGTTCTGCCTTGTTCCACGAACAGTCGATTACACAAATAGAATCTACCAAAGTCTTATCGGATTTGCAAACAACTTCATTAGCAAAAGGATTCAGCACAAGCATTTTATGCCGTATGGAATTGGTGGGCAAAACGGCGCCAAATCTAATCAATTTTAACGCACTACATTTCTTTGGATCATCTTGATTTAGCATTAGCGCAAATGGTCTAATCAACTGTAATTAATTCAAGAAAGGCAATTATCAATAAAATAGTTTCGAGAAGCTGTTCGGTTTATGGTTATTTGATAATACAACATAAGAATCGCAACATTAAAAATCATGAATTTAGGAATATCACTGTTGCCGCAGATAAATAAAATCACAGTTTTAGGATCCGGAATAATGGGTCATGGTATAGCACAGATTTCTGCAATGAATGGATATGATGTAGTGTTGCGAGACGTAGAAGAAAAATTTTTGGACAATGCAATGAATAAGATAAGATGGTCATTAGATAAGCTGGTAGAAAAAAACAAGATAAACAAACAAGAATCTGACAAAATTTATGCTAGAATAAAGCCAATTGTTGAATTGAAAGAAGCTTTGCAAGATGCTGACTTGCTGATTGAAGCCGTCCCTGAGGATCTCAAACTAAAGGAAAAAGTCTATTCTGAAGTGGATCAATTTGCTCAAGAAAAGACAATTTATTCGTCCAATACGAGTACTTTACCAATTAGTGAAATATCTCAATTAACCAGTAGACCGGACAGATTCATAGGGTTGCACTTCTTTAATCCACCACAATTGATGAAATTGGTAGAGGTTATTCCAGGAGCAAGTACAGACAAATCTATTGTCGATCTTGGATTAAATTTTGTAAAATCATTGTCAAAGTATCCTATTTTGTGTAACAAGGATGTTCCCGGATTTATAGTAAATAGAATATTCATACCCTTAGTCCACGAGGCTGCATACTGCCTAGAAAATGACGGTAAAAGTATGACTCAAATTGATTCAGCGGTGAAGTTCAAATTATACCTACCAATGGGCATATTCGAATTGGCTGATTATACTGGACTTGATGTTATCCACAAGGCGACAATTGAGATGTACTCTCGTGATAAAAAAGTAGTAAACCCACATCCTAGAATAGAACAATTATTTTCATCAGGAAAATTGGGTAAAAAATCAGGAGAGGGTTTCTATTCCTATGGGGACAAGAATTATGAAAGGGTGTCATTATCTGAAGAGGAAGCAAAACAGTACGATCCGATTAGGATTTTATCAGTTGCGATAAATAATGCTGCATGGTTGATTTCCTACGGGGTGTGCACAAGAGAGGATGTTGAACAAGCCCTGAAATTAGGAATGGGTCTTAAAAAGGAATTATTTGAGATTGGAAAGGACAATGGAATTGAAAAAATAATATCAACTTTGAATCAGCTGCAGGAAAAAAATGGACCATTTTATGCACCCGATCCCTACCTAATGACTATTTCGAACTAGCCTAATTTTTATTTCCGTTTTTGGTATCATCACTATGATTCTTGTTGTGATCCAAAATAGTCGGATATAATTTTGACTGCTGTGTGGGCGTCTTGTGATGTTTGTATAAACACTCTTTTTCTATCATCAAGATATCTCCCACCAAAGTTTTCAGCAGTTCCTCCGCTACTAGGTATTGTTACCAAAATTTTCTTTAACATGTATCCAACGCATAGCTCTATCAGGGTACCTACACCTCCACCCACAGCGATAATTCCATCTGCAGACGTCGCCACGACAAAATCTCGTGCATACCCTATTCCAGTTGCAATAACAACATCACAAAACTTGTTGGCGAACTTAGCCTCTTCTTGTGGAATGATTCCCACAGTCATACCTCCGTGATCTTTTGCTCCTTTGCATGCATTCTCCATGACGCCGCCCAAGCCTCCACATATTAGAACGGCGTTTGCCTTTGCGATCTCGGTTCCAACCTGATATGCTATTTCATTTGTTTTTTCACTTGATTTATCTTGGTTGTATCCAATAACCGCAATTTGGAGCCTTCTCATGGTTTTCTTGATAAAGTAATTCCCATATTTATTATAATTTTAGTTTGCACAATCATTCGTTGTTGCTTAATATCAACAGGAGCGTTTATTCAAATAATAATAATAATAAGATGAATTTCCATCACTATTCTCAAGTTAAGGCCCCGAATTTCAGAAAATGCTAATTCAAGGTGAATAAGAATAATATGTCCGCAACAGAACACTCAGATGAATGAAATACAGAATCAAAGACCCTAGTTTAGCTGCAGAGGGAAAGAAAAAGATTGATTGGGCAGAGGTTCATATGCCAGTATTATTTAATCTAAAAAAAAAATTTAAACTCAATAGTCCTTTAGATGGCGTTAAGGTTGCCGGCTGTCTACATGTTACAAAAGAAACGGGTGTTCTAATTCGTACATTACGCGATTTGGGTGCGGAACTAACTTGGTGTGGTTGCAATCCTTTAAGTACACAAGACGATGTCGCGGCCGCACTAGTTGAAGAAGGAGTATCAATATTTGCAAGTAGAGGTGTTTCAAATGAACAGTATTATGATGATATTCATGCAACCATGGCAATAAGTCCTAATGTTACAATTGATGATGGGGCAGACCTGACAGTTGAAATGCATAATTCCGCCGGAAATATGAGCCAAGTCTACGGAGGGACGGAAGAAACGACTACTGGAGTAGTCAGATTACGAGCTATGGAAAAAAATGGAAAACTGAAATACCCCATAATGGCCGTCAATGATGCTGAAA
>JACMIO010000134.1 GCA_014381105.1 bacterium
CGACTGTATTCATTCTCCCTATCTTTAATTCTGTTTACGGGTATGGAGTTTCACAGATAGGATCTTTGAATGAATTCAAGGGTTATGGTTTTATTCCAATCAAGAGTAATATTCTACCGCAGTACGATGGATCCACTCCACAATCAATTAGTAAAGTAAATGAAGAAGCAGATTCGACAACTAGCGCTGTTACAAATTCAATTACTTCAACAAAAAACGTTCCCCCATCTGTGGGAGTAAAGATATTGTCACCGGCCAGTGGAAAGGAAATACCTGTTGGGAATTTGACTATTTTCGGCGTTTCTACAGATAATGAGAAATCTGATTGTACTGTACTTGTAGATTGGAATAATGAGAAACCGTTCCAAAAGGCAAAAGCGGCCGGACCGTACGGAGAGGATGATTACTCATCTTGGACGTTCACTTATTCTTCTTCATATCACTCTATTGAAAACGGGCTAAATGATCTTACATCTAAACTCGAATGTCTGGAGAATTCTAAAGTAACCACAAAGTGGCATACTATTAATGTAACAGGAGTTGTTACTAATGAAGCAAACCCGATAACTACAACCGTATTACATGATCCTCTTGGAATACTTCCTCAGTTGAGAACTTTATCCACAAGTTCATCAGCTAGTACTCAGAATATATCTTCTAATGAGACTACTTTAGCTTCCAACAATCTTTTGACCCATGTGGAACTGTCAAAGAAACTGATGTTTCCTGGAGAATCCCAAAACTTTACGGTAAAGATCTCAGATTCTGAAACATCAGAAAATGTCGTAGGGGCACATGTTGTTGTTAAGATTATGCAGGGAAATATGACCGTAAATGAATACAACGGTTCTTCTGACAATTTAGGAGAGTATTCTCAATCCTGGAATATTTTACCTAGTACTCCGTCTGGCATATACGACGTGGTAGTTGCAGCATCAGCTGACGGTTACCAACCTGCTTCATTGACAGGAAGTTTTGAAGTTCAAAGACAGTTGTTAGTTGAGGCAAGTCTATTGAACCGTCTTGTTGTACCCGGTGATCAACAAACAGTAGACGTAAAGATCGTTGATGCCAATACTAAAGAAATTGTTCCTGGCGCAGATGTAGTCGCCAAAATTGGTCAAAAGAAGGGGTATAATGTAACATCCAATGCTTCTGGTGCATATTCACATACTTGGGATATCTCTTCTGATATTCCGGCTGGTAAATACAACGTGATGGTAAAAGCATCAGCTGAAGGTTACCAACCTGCTTCTTTGACAGGAAGTTTTGAAGTTCAAAGACAGTTGTTAGTTGAGGCCGCCTTATCAAATGATCTTGTGATACCCGGAGATGAACAAACAGTTGAAGTTAACGTTGTGGATGCCAATACTAATGAAATGGTAACAGGAGCAAATGTTGTGGGGAAGATTGGAGAAAAGAAGTTTACTGCAAGCACCGATGACAATGGCTTAGTATCATACACATGGGATACTCCATCTACTAGTGGTGGGAATGATTACAAAGTAGTTTTGGATGTCACAGCTGATGGGTATCCTAAAATTATGAAAACTTCATCTTTCAAGATGGATAAGCCACAAAATCTATTGGAACCACCAATTAGTAATTATGAGCGCAA
The DNA here is from genome assembly GCA_014381105.1 of bacterium. Taxonomy (GTDB): domain Archaea; phylum Thermoproteota; class Nitrososphaeria; order Nitrososphaerales; family Nitrososphaeraceae; genus TA-21. The sequence goes on from JACMIO010000134.1 coordinate 1,619, forward strand.
TATAATTAATGTAAAGAGCAACCACTTGAGCAATGATCAAGAGGGATCTCAAAACAAACTTGAAGAATGTGCCAACATGCTTTCTGGATTGGATTGCAATGCTATGATAAATGATAAATCTACACCCAATTCAGCAACTGACGACAAACCGACACCTAATCCAGCAACCGACGACAAACCGACACCTAATCCAGCAACCGACTATAACCCCCTTCTTAACAATAACATCATGGAAGATATTCCTCTTGAAGAGAATCAAGAAGAAGAAGACATTGGTTTCGATTTTCTGGGATCTGTAACAAACTAGTGCAAGAATATCCAAAATTACTATGCTGTATTATGTCAATTTAGTTGATAAATGCGAAACTAATCGGAAAAGTAAATAATCGGAAAAGTAAAAACAGATAATTAAGAAATTGATTTTCGTAATATTTCTTAAATTGTTGTCTATTAATAACCAGGTTGAATCATTTGTGTTTCGTATATTTTTTAATAATCTTTTTGTGTTGGGGATATTGTTCTAATAGTTTCTTCCTGTCACCTAGTTTCCAATCTCTGTAATCAAAGCCAGGAGATACCGTGCAACCGACCAGAGAATATGAATTCTTATTATTAATGGACCCTGCGAACCAACAACCTGATTTTATGATCACTTGAAATCTTTCTCCTCTATCAAAATTTGGGCCTACCAGAATTTGTTCCATCTCACCCTTTGAATCTATCATATGTAATGTTAAACTACTACCCGAATAGAAATGCCAAATCTCATCCGACTTCATTATGTGAAATGACGCAAATTGGTTTCCTGTCAATAAGTAATAGATGGCAGTACATGTAGATCTGAATCCATCAAAACCTGGAAAATCGATTTTTTTGTCAGACGCATATGTATTGGTAAAGTATCCACCTTCTGGATGCTTCTCAAGTTTGAGTTTTTTTATCCATAGTTTAGCATGTTTATTCAATGGTGTAAGAATAATCAATTCTAGCCTATTTGAGTATCCCCTAATTGTCTGACACCTTATCATATTTAGTAATCTTTTTGAATTTTAGGGTCTCAAAAATTCAAAATGTAGAAATATCGAATATGGACTATCAATGAGACTCTTGTTGTTTCCCTCTTTACGCTTAGCTTGCACTCTCTGTCCTACTAACGGATGATATTCAGTTACTAGAATAAGAACTTGATTTTTCCTCAAATTGTATTTGCACCTTTAGATGGTATTTTTCGGAATAATACTCTATTCCATTATTCCGAAATAAGGTATAAGGATGTCAAAATAATAAATTGAATCATAATTCAAATGATGGATTCTTCAAATCAGCAAGGACATTTATGGAGGAAAATATTATATAACTTAGATGTAGAATACATCATATATGGTAATAGCGCTGCAAATTTTGCTTATGATTTTCATGCTGTCCATTGCAGGTACTCTAACGCAAGTTAATTTAATAGAGGCTACAAATGAGAAAAACTCAACTACTGATGGCACGTCGGACAAGAATGAAGATGTTTTTGCATTATTACAACTTGAAAAAGACGTATCAAAGCATGAAGGTTCCTTAAAAGATCTTCATTCAGGTAACAAGAGTCCATTTGACCTTTTAGGTGAGGTAAAGAGTGACGAAAAATTCAAACCAGAATCAGGCAGCTTTCTTCCTGAATATGATGATACTCAAGAAGATAACGACGAATAGAAGTATTATTACTATATGAGTAAAGACTTAATACTCGTAAATGAAATTAGTTTTGCAGGACGTCA
>JACMIO010000135.1 GCA_014381105.1 bacterium
CAACCAAGACCCGCGTTCTTCGGCACTTGGTTCGGGTTTTGTTTTCGACACAGCTGGGCATATCATTACAAATGACCATGTTGTACGCAATAGATCGCTTAATGATACTAATACGAATAATGTTACCGTCACATTTCTAGATGAAAGGTCATTTAAGGCAAAAGTTGTAGGTAGCGACCCATTCTCTGATCTAGCTGTCTTACAGGTAGAGGATCCGAAAAATCAAACAATGATTCCGCTGGTCCTCAGTAATTCTTCTGAAGTTAAAATAGGAGAGCATGTGATTGCCATAGGTAACCCATTTGGACTTTCTGGTTCGATGACAGAGGGAATAATTAGCGGATTAGGAAGAGTCATTCCATCACAGAATCCAGAAGGCCCACCAGGGCCTGAAATAGTGCCTGATGAAGGGACAACACTGATTCCACCAACCTCATTTTCTATACCCGAAATAATCCAGACAGATGCAGCAATAAACCCCGGAAATTCCGGAGGACCACTGCTCAATTTGAGGGGTCAAGTGATTGGGATTAATAGCGCCATTTTTTCAATAACAGGTGGATATTCTGGTGTGGGGTTTGCCATTCCGGCAAGTACTCTACAAAGAGTAGTCCCGGTTTTGATATCAGAGCATACCTACAAGCACCCATGGATTGGAATCTCAGGAGTTGATGTTAATGAACAGATTGCCTCAGTCATGAAGCTAAATTCGATGAAAGGATTTCTTGTGATTGATACTAGTCCTGGAGGACCAGCGGCTAAAGCTGGGATCCAAGGAGGAGACAAATTGGTAGATATTAATGGAAGAAAAACAAATTTGTTTGGAGATGTCATTGTAAAGATTGATAATCAAAACGTTTCCAAAATTGATGACATATTAGTATATTTGGAGCAACAAAAGAAAGTGGGACAAGGCGTCAATTTGACTGTAGTTAGAGATGGTAAACTCCAAATGATAAATGTGGTACTGGCCGAAAGACCATTAAGACTCAATGAAGAACCTCTGTGGTTGGGCATTGACGGTATTGATATGGATGAGGATATTGCTACTGAACTAAAGGCTAATCAGAGTACAGGAATCTTAGTAGTTGGAACTATTTCAGATGGACCTGCAGACAAAGCAGGACTTGAGGGTGGCTATAGGATTACAGATATCAACGGAACAAAAGTAGAGCTGGGTGGAGATATCATTATTTCTGCAGACAAGCAACCCATAGAAAATTTGAGAGACATGTCAACATATATAGCAAACAACAAGATTGAAGGAGATACAATAAGTCTTGGTGTTCTCAGAGATGGAAAGTCGCTAGAAATTCAAGTTACATTAGAAACAAGACCGTTGGATACAAATTAGTAGTTGTTTGTAAAATAGCGTATCGTAATCAATTAGAACATGCAAGCAATTGGTAACTAGTTAGAAATTTGTGAATTCCTTAAAACCGTTCTTAAAGTTTGTATTTGTTTTATTCAAGAGTTCGATGAATTTATTATCTTTTGCAAGAGTTTCCTTCATGTTGCTTTCTAATTCATAATATGCAACATCTGAATCACCAGATTCCGATTTTGGAGTATAAGAGAGAATATTTGAATCAGAGTACATTATCAGAATCCTTAACGCTAGTAATTTTGCATTCAATCCTAATTCAAAGAGTAGATGATTCATCAGTTTGTTTTTATGTTCCTCATTAGAGTTCTGAGTGTCTTCCAACCAGTTCAACGTAATCCTACAACATTGTCTAAGATATTGAGTGATGAGCGAGAAAAATCTCCCCGTACTGGAGGATATTGTATCTACCTCAAAATACTGATACAGTAGAGCCTGGAGAATAGGATCATCGCTATACTTTTTCAAGAGACTTGGGGGATATGTTCTGGTCTCGGTAAGGACATAGAATAAACCAGTACTGGTTAATTGATATTTTCTTGTGCCCCTTAATATCAATCCCTTTTTTTCAGAAAGAAGTTTGAGTCCCAGTAATCTTGACATAGCTGAACTATCACCGATCGGATTCTTGTCTCTTAATTTCAAATAAGATCCTATTTGCGCAGAAAGATCGACACTGTTGATCACTTTAAATAGAATTGACTTTTCCTCACTTCCTACATCTTTTTTTTCATAGTCGTATAATATGGAAAGGTAGTTAGTGTAATCCATGGTGTTTGTGCAGTACTAGAATAACCAAGTTGATCGGATTTAAATTCTTCATTTTATGATGTAAGGATCAGGATTTCATGTATTCGGACTAAAGTGCAATTGATTTCATGCTGAAAGCCTGATAATACTACATTTAAAAAGCTCTCAATTTGTCTAAGTCGTAGGGGCCATCGTCTAGCTTGGAAGGATACCAACTCGGCTGATTTGAATTTATTTCGTCGGGGTATTGGCCCGGGGCGCTGGCGGTCGTGGGTTCAAATCCCACTGGCCCCATGTTTTCTTTACATTTTATACCGTTAGTATAGAAATATCTAGCGACGCAGTTTCCATTCGTTAAAAAACACTAACTCAAGGGAGTAATTTTAAGAAATTAGTAATATTGTGACTAACAATGGATATAAGTAATAATGTAGGAATAATCCTATGAGCCAAAACACCATATGGAATGAAATACTCAAGAAAGAGGCGAACGGAATAGATGATAATTGTGATTTGGGTGAGATTCAAAAGGTTGAGGCAGATTATATTGTTACTGTAAAGGGAATTATTAATAAATTGAAATTTCGTATACCAAAGCATCTCATCGCTGGCTTCGATGGACGAACACTCTATTTCGGTATTACAAAGGCACAAGCAAAACGAGATCTGATGGACAAAACAAGCCGTTTCTCAAGTTAGTAATATCAAAGCATAACGCAGTTTATCATTGGAAGTAGCTGATGCTAAATTCTTCTGTTCAATTAGTCTCCAAGCGATAAATATCATGTTGAAGATAGACTAGAATGAAAGACGACGATGCACCCGAAAAAATAAGGAGATTTTTAAAAGCTAATGGATACGTTATCAGTAAAAGGGATATTACTCAAATATTGAATCAAATGGCTCAGGCATTAGAGAGGCAGATTGAGCAAAGTAGTGGCCTTGTAGAAAGACCGCTTTTGTGTGAAGTAATAAGATTCCCTAATGAGATAAAGATAATCACTGAACTTCCAGGCACATTTGAAGAGAGTATCTCTATTAATTTTGATGATAACCAATTAGAGATAGAAGCTCAGAGTGAAACGAGAGATTATTATCATATCATAAATTTGCCACCAGAAGCAGACACTAAAAGTTGGAAATATGGTTTTTTAAATGGGTTGCTAGAGATAACCGTGCAGAAGGGGGAATAAAAAGAAAAGCAGGTGAAGGGTTCGAGCCGAGGTTACTCAAAAAGCTCAGAATAACAAGGAAACCGATAGTCATGTTGCCATTTGTCCAGCGTATTTTTCAGTGTATTGCTTTCCGTCATCAAATACAATCTTTCCAGCATCTTAATGTATTCAGGATGCTTCTGGTGCGATACAAACCTATCCTTAGATAAAGAGTAGTAGGTTCCGCAGTCTTCCGATAAGTCATTGATATTTTTCTCGACTACATTTACACCATTTTTGAATAATGTCAACGCTCGCTCGTCACTGGTATATTCGTAGTAGGTCATCAGGTTCGCAACGCAAAACAGCTGACTGTTCAGTATTTTAGCATTGTTTTTTTCAGTCGCCACTCCCAAAAGCCAGCCGTCCTGATTTAGAACAGGAGAATTTAACCCGTTGAATACTTTTTTGGAAAATACTAGGTATTTGGAATCACCTGTTTCATTGTATTTTTTAGCTGTCACAAGCATCGCCTTACTCTGAGCTTCACAGCCATACCAAGGTCCAGAAATTTTAGAATTAAAGTGCCAATTGTAGCTGTACGGTATCAGGAAGTAGTCTTTGTGGTCTTCATAGTTGCCGCTGTCAAGGAACCAGTCAGCATTGTCGACAAAGTTAGGATTATAGACTTTTCCTATATTCAGACCAAAGAGGTTTTTATAATCCACCATCGTGTTATTGTTTGCATCACTAAGATATTCAATATCAGACCAGCCTGTTTTCTTCTCTTCATTGCTGTTGTCTCTTGTCGACTCAGCCGCAGCAGCGCCTCCATCATC
>JACMIO010000136.1 GCA_014381105.1 bacterium
GTTTGGAGTTGTTAGGTTAGGTTGGGTATTTGGAGTTGTTAGGTTAGGTTGGGTGTTTGGAGTTGTTAGGTTAGGTTGGGTGTTTGGAGTTGTTAGGTTAGGTTGAATAGGAGAAAAAGTATCTGGGATGGTCAAGTTAGGCTGTGCAATAGTTAAACCATGTGTAGAAAAAAGTACAAGACCAATGAGAGAGATGATATAAACATAATATAACCTGAAATTTGTTGACACTTGAACTGGTCTAGAAAATTGCTAATAAATCATCAGGTTCATATGTTGTGTCTTCATAGTAAATATTTGTGATCCAGAGACATTCAAACGTCGAGTTCTCATTGTGTCCATGTTTTCAAATTTTCTAATAATGGCAAAAAATACTAAGAAATTCTTTTGTAAATGCACCAAAACTAAAACATCTATTGCAAAAATCATGAGCACTTCGTTCAAATTTCACATAGAAAGGCTAGTCGTATTGTCAAGTGTAATGTACATTAATGATTTTTCCTTCCCAGAAATGAATTGCAAAAAAGATATAGAAATTAGTTATTGGTGCACAAGTTCAAATCAAAGATGATTCGGTAACACGCGTTACTAATTATACGAATAGTTTTGTAGGGAAAAAGCGGTTACCTAAAAAGAGTTAGGGGAATCATTCCATAAGGTGCCTGACATCGCCTTCCAAAATTCCAGATTCATTGTGAAGTCTATCGATGTGTTTTGAAAGACCTTCTTTTGTATCAAACGGAGAACCGCAATATGCACAACTGAAATTTGCTTTACTAGTATCCTTCACATATTCTATTGACTTGGTATCAATAATACATACCGGGGTTCCATGAAGAACTTCATCAATGGATGAAAGAGCAATGGTTTCCATTTTCCTCGATATGTCCTCGCGTGATATTATTCCAAGGACAGCGGAGTATGCATGAACCATCAATTGTCTTACATTTCGCTTATTCATAATTGTCAGAGCATCTTTTATTGTATTTTGTGGATTGACTGCTAGAACAGGTGATGTCATTATTTCTCTTAGCTTAATCTTGGAGGGATTTTTTCCTTCAGATGTTACTTTATAGAGAATATCGGTCTTGCTTACCATGCCGACCACTTCTCCAAGATGTGTAGCAAGGACGCTGCGCTGGTTTCTTTCCTTCATCCCTTTTATTGCCTCATCCAGAGTCTTATCAGCTTCAAGTATAATTGCATCATTATTCATTAAATTTCCAACAGGCCATGAGAGGAGTGAAGAAATACTTTCGGAAATTAGGGCACTAGTCATGAATATATTATTGGGAGGATATATTTATATATATATACGATTTAGGCACTTTTTTAAGTTAGTTGACTTATATTCCAACCGAATAGAGAATTAGATGTCAATTTTACAAGAAAAACAGTCTGATGAAAAAGAAAATGAATTATACCTTAATTTCATAAATTCGCTCAAATCAGATGTAACGAAAGAAATCTAGAATATAACATCTAGGCATTCATGAAATTTTGTAATGTAGGAAATTTTTATGATCTTTCAGTAATGGTATATTTTGAAAAGTAATAACTGATTATAAGATAACTTATTCGCTGATGAGAAATTTATTTATAAATTTTCTATGAAATGGATCCATCATTCTCACCATAACGAATGATATGATTGGTGCTTTCTCCTACCGAAGGCACCAATCAATTCGTAAAGAACATTGTTTATTTTGGCGACATCACTATATGTTGGTCGAAAATGAATAACCGACTACTCCGTCTGCTCGGAGCACAGACTGTCTGCCATCAAATCATTTTTCTGCTCTACTTCGCACGCGTGACGGTCTTCAAAACAAAATGGGCCTCCATTCTCTGAATCATAACAATATACATTATGTGAATCAGCAGAGACTACTCCGGTTAACATGGTCGCAAAGATAGCCACAGAGGTAAGCAATGTGATATTCAGGACTCTCATTACTTAAGTTAGGGGAACATAGTTTAATATCCACATTAAGAAATTCTAAATTAATATATGCACGTTAAACTCCTTATTTATATATACAAATATTGACGCTGATTTGGAGCACTAAAAAAATTCAGGATACGAAATTATGACCTTGGTGTTATTAATTCAAGAATCTTCCTTGGTGTTTTTTCTAGGCCTTTTTTGTTTTACGGTATTCAACTTTGTACTTTTTTGACTTAAGAAAGCCTTCAGTTTCTCAATGTTTTCCTCATGAACTGTAGTCCGAAATGGATCTATTGGAACTTTATTCTTTCGTGCAGTCCGAATATCTGTTACCCCTGATTGTATTAATTCATTCTTAGAATAACCCCGTCCACGTCGTGAAATTTGTATTCCATTGGTTACAGTTTTGACGATTCCACGCTTAATAGCATCCTTCATACTCAACAAAAATTAAAGATCTAAATTAAAAGGTTTCTTGACTGACTGTCCCTTTTCTAAGGTGGACCTGTTTACGATTGTTCTGACACTAAAGTCACGAGTAAAGTCTCAATACTCAATGAAAAATGCTTTGAATAAAATATATTATGTTTCAAAAAATCATTGTGCTCAAGGAGCTGAGCGCCGGGGTAGCTCAGCTTGGTCAGAGCGTTCGACTCATAATCGAAAGGCCGCGGGCTCAAGTCCCGCCTCCGGCACGTAATCATAAAATTCAGAGGACCCTTGAAAAATAAAGAGATATTTATGCCGTTAATTTTCTAACCATTGATTGTCAATTACGTTCGAAATTCTAAAACCAGTCATAGATTTTGTAATATCATTTATATCTACTTTGGGATACCCAGGTATTTTTTTACTAAGTGTTTTAGAAAGTGCACTCATTCCAATCCCAAGCGAAATAATCATGCCATTTTCAGGTTTTCTAGTTAGCAATGGGACATTTGAACCTGTTAGCGTTGTACTAGCTGGCACATTTGGAAATCTCGTAGGTTCAATTCTGACATATTTTTTGGGAATTAAGGTTGGTAGGGCATTTATATTAAAATATGGAAAGTACATCTTGTTTAAAAAAAGTCATCTTGAATTTACAGAAGAATTGTTCCAGAAGTATGGGGACAAAATTTCATTCTTTTGCAGATTATTACCCGCAATCCGAACATATATTTCTCTACCATGCGGCATTGGTAAAACTAATTTTGTTAAATTTTCGATTTACACATTTCTAGGATCACTCATCTGGAATACAATGTTAACTTACGTTGGTATCATATTTGGACACAATTGGAAGAATATAGACAAGTACGCAATATATCTAGATGTAGTATCTGCCTGTGTTATCTCGGTATTCATCATCTGGTTCATTGTCAAGATTCGAAAGCGATCCAAAACCAATCAGAAAGGAGAAATTCCACACAGTGATTAATGTAAATTCAATTGTAATGTTGAAAACTAATTATTTCCAATAGATTTGTTTATTTGCAATAAATGACATAAATCAATGTAATTTATGAACTTACGTATGATATCCGATACGCATGATGACCTACTAAGTCTTAAGAGCGCGATAAAGATATTTAATGAAAGAAAAGTCAGCCACGTAATTCATGCCGGCGATTATGTTTTCCCAGGAGTAGTAAAGGAATTCAAACATTTGAATTGCAAATTAATAGGTGTACTTGATAACAATGATGGTGAAAAATTTGGATTGCTAAAAAATTTTCAAGATATTGGTGGAGAATTGCATGGAGAATTTTGTGATCTGGAATTAGATAATCTCAAAATTGGAATATATCACGGAACCAATAATAAGATGACAGAAGATATTATCTCAACTCAACTCTACGATTTAGTCATTCACGGGCATACGCATAGAAAAAGAGATGATAAAATAGGTGATGTACTGGTGCTAAAGTCTGGTTGTGCACATAGAGAGTTTCCGAATATAGAAGGAGAGATTGAAACAGAACCATCAATCATCATATTTGATACTACAAAAATGTCTTATCAATTTATTAGACTATAATTTTATTGAATGATATCTTAGTTGGTAATTTTTGCCGTAATATGTTAATTATTTGTAGATCTAGCTTTTAATTCTGGTTAATTTTACCCTTTCAAGAACTTTCCAATATTCTACTTCAGCTCCTTGCACAATTTTTTCTCGTATTTCTTCTTCTGCTGAAGTAGTTTCAAACATTTCAAAAGTTTCCAGATCCATTACCTGAAACGTTTGCCCAGAGATAGAGATAATTTGACCATTTCGCTTGTCTATTAGTGGAACTTCCACACTTGCAGAAACAGGCGAAACTAGACTGTGCTTTGACCCGTCGAATACAGAGATTGCAGAAACTCTTGCTTTTGCCGATCCGTGTTTTCCGGGCTTACTGTGATCGTATGATACAATCCGGCATGGTTCGCTGTCAATAATTATATAGGAACCTACTTTTAGGCTCCCCAAATCCATCGGTTTGCTCAATAGTGGTCGAAAAAGTAGAAAATTGCTTCATATTTAACGGTTCTGATCTGACTGTTCTATCTTAGTTTCTCTAAAATAGAGAAGCTTACAAGATTAATAAGAGGAATCCCTTTTCTTGCAACATCCTTTCTTGTTTTTTCGCAATAATTCTGATCACTTTGATGACTCTTTTTACCATCAACTTCTAAAATTATGATATTATCCGCATGCGGAAAAATAAATGGTAATTTCTTGTTATTCATGAATTTTAGATTTCCCAGGTTTGCACTTACGACCATGTCTCTTCTCGCTAAAATCCCTGCGATATCTCTCAATTCGTGATTATCTTGATCGTATCTTGTATAGTACATTGAGACATAACTGACCTTTTCGTGATATTTTTCGAATAATTCTGTTTCATTATTGACGAGAAAAAGAGAACTATTCGGGCGTTGATATTTTGAAATTCCTTCAACAATATTGTCAAGGCCAGCATATTTGACAAGAATATAATGATTTGAGTTATTTGGAAAATACGGCTTGCTTTCAAATGCAAATGTTGCCGTAGCAAAGTACAAATCTTTAACAACGTCAGAATTCTTCCAATACTCTATCAAATTTTGAGCATTGTTATCTCTTGGATAGCATATGTATCCGCAAGATGCAATTGAAATATTATTCAATTCTAGAATCGTAATTGAAGAGTATTATTTATACCATTTTTATTTTGACTAAAAAGCTCAGCCTTTTAAGAAAAAATTAGAAATTCTAAGCGTTTTTGTTATTTTTATTTCGTGCTTTGAGCAGTATGCCATAGTGCAGAGTCCGTGTTTTTGATTCTCTTCTTATAGAACGGAATCATGATATAACAAATAAAAGTAGAAAGTGCTCCTATTGGGTTTCTACTTGCCATGCGAAAAAATTCCATCAAGGCAGTTTTCAGTGTAAGCTGATTTTTCATGTGGCATCCAAGCTTTTTTAGTTGATTATGGCCATTCACTGCCCTTACAACTTGTGATACAAAATCAACAAATGTTTTTGATGGCTTGAATAGAACAATTGCACTAGGATTGAATACCACACCATATCCCATTTCCAATACTTTGTTTTGTATAAAGAGATCTATGGCAATCAGGCCCTCAGGAATTGATATTTTTTTAGCAATGTCAGATCGTATTGATAGACCTCTGCCCATTACTGTGTACTCAGAAAGTTGCCTTTTCCTCACTGATTCTAACCATTCGCTCACAAATATCGTACCCTTAGCAGGAATCCCTGCGTCTGCGATTGGCTTTGGATTTGATGCACAAATAACCACATTACTTTTGATTTTGCCAACCAATTCTGTAGTGCAATTAAGGTCGGGCATAACATCGGCGTCATATAGAACAATTACTTCGCCGGTCGCATGTTGTATTATGTTGTTCCAGGCATTTCCTGCTCCTCTTCTCTTGTCGTCATGAAGTAGAATAATTTTTTTTGAATGATCTTGCATGAATTGTTTAACGATGTTTGGGGTATCATCCGTTGAATCATCAGAGATAATAATTTCGACAAGATCGATCGAATTCAAATTAGAAAGAATCACTTTTTCCAAGATCCTCTTAATATTTGATTCTTCGTTGTACGATGGAATCCCAACCGATACAGTGGTCAAACTCTTCTAATTAACAAAGTAGTATATTTTACTCTTCATATATTTTCATTTTTAATGCGTCACAATTTCTGTTTAGTACTTGATTAAAATATGAATATGTTCATAAAAAAATCACAAGTTAAGAATTGACATCCAATAGTATCGGGCATAACTCTCCTCTGAAAGCGAGTAATTTGATCACTCCCATTATTATCGGAAAATACACGAGTACCCGTAAGAGCGACCTTCATGTTATGTCCGACAGAAAACTAACAGATAGACTCGAAAAGATACTCTCTTTACAAATGAATAAGGTAATCATTTTTGGGACCCCAAAGGTGCACAATTCATTAGGATCCGAAGCTTGGAATAATAAAGGAATTGTCCAAAACACAATAAAAAATATAAAAAGTAACTTTGACAAAAAGCTGCAGGTTATTGCTGACGTCTGTGTATGTCAGTACAATTTATCAGGGCATTGTGGAATAATAAATTATCAAAATAATCAAGTTGACAATGACAAGACTTTGAAATTCATGTCAAAAATCTCCCTTAGCTATGCAGAGTCTGGCGCAGACACCGTTGCACCATCTTCTATGATGGATGGATTAGTACTGTCTATTAGGAACAATCTCAATAATAATGGATACAGAGACACTAAAATAATGTCATTTTCAAAACAGCATTCCTGCTTATATTCCCCCTTTCGTTTGACAGCGTTTAAGAAATTTTCAAAGATAGACAAGTCTACTTATCAGATAGGATATTCAAATTCAAGAGAGATGATGAGAAAAATAGAACTGGATTTCCTTGAGGGCGCTGATATTATAACTATAAAACCATCAATGTCTAATCTTGACCTGATAAGCAGAATTGTTGATCGAGTCAATTGTAGAATAGCTGTTCAGCATGTCTCTGGCGAATTTGCCATGCTAAAAGCTGCTACACGATATAAACTCATCGAAGAACATGAGTGGTTGATAGGATATTTTTCATCTATGATGAGAGCAGGGGCTAACCAAATAATATCATATGGTGCTGAAGAGATAGCCGCCTTGATTTAGAACGTTTTTGTTAGGACTATCACATTGGAGACTCGGAATAATTTTTGAATCAAACTAGTTATTTCTTTAACCGTACAGCATTAATAACGCCTACCTGGCCAGGTCTTGATATTACTCTTGCTAGACCTAATTCTGTTTCTATTACGGTGCCTTTAGTAATTACTCCTCTTCTTTCGTAATCCTTGTTGGCAGTGTTTTTGATAACTTTAAGTATTTTTGACTTTGTAGTCTTATTCTCTTCCATATTTGAAACATTTGCGAATTCAACAGTTTTCAGTGCAGTCTTACAGTTATCTCCACGTACTCTTCTTGTCACTTGGACATCATTTCCAATCAATGCTTCATTTGGATATCTGTCTATCTCGAATTTGCGTCTGCTTCTCATAGGGATTATTCTGCCACCGGTGTGCTTTCTGCCGTATAGATTCTCTATGGATTTCTTCATGATTGCATGATAATTGGAATTGAACCATATTATGAGGTTTTCGATTGGTTTGTCAATGGATAAAAGTGGCTATTTTAGAATCATTTTGTTTTTGAGTGTGTTGAGATCATTTATCCCAAAATATTCCTGAAATTTTCTGCTTGTTCTATATATTTTCATTCTCCCCAATCGCTCTGATTCAATAAAAGCATGAGCTCTTAACTCTTTTAGATGTGTATAAACTTGGCTTCCTCGAATTTGGACGAGTCTTTTTGAGGTAATTGGTTGTTCATAAGCTATAAATGATAAGGTTTTCAGTGCACCGACTGGAATTAGAGGTTGCTGAGCAAATCGTCTAATTAGGGGCATATAAACAGGTTTTACTTGAAATACAAATCTGTCATCATCAAGTTGCGCGATTTCTAGTGCGGTCAGAACATTTTGAGTTTTTCTTATGAGTTCATGTAGTAATTTAACAACTTTTTCTTTAGAATTAATTCCAGCTGCCCTCATCAAATCATTGATGGATAGCGGTCTACCGGCAGCATAGAGAGCTGCTTCAATTCTAGCTGTAATTTCAGCGTCAGGAAGTGATTGAGGCACTTGTGTTTAACTAAGTTACCATGCTTTGTTATTCAATGTTTTCGTTCAATGAAATCAATATTTCATCGTCTTTTTGCTCAACATGGATTTTTCTCTTCATGGCAAGGTATAACATTGCAATAAAACATCTTACTATTTCAATAGAATTCATCTTAATGGTAAGATTCTTGAATTCAACACACTTGTCAGCCGTTACGATGTCAAAAATCATGTCCTCATAAGTCTGAAGAATCTTTTCGAACTTTACCAAGTACTCATCGAAGTTGAACGTCTCAACAGATTCCAGATTGAGCTGATTTCGCCTGGGCTTTGGATTTGCTAGTCCATTTATCATGTTTTCAAGTACGTGCAGCAATTCTTCAAGTGTAACAGGGTAAGTAGGCTCTATCCTGAAAGGGATTTCAAGTGGCTTCAGGTTTGGAATAGGTTGAATATCAACAACTTCAACACCTTTCTTGATTTTGGAAATCTTCTCTAATCTCAAGATGCTCTCTACCTTCAAACGATAGATTAGTGAAGAAGACAAAGCCGCAATACCGCACATTCGAAGATCTTTTTTTCCACTACTATTGAGTAGTTTCAACAACATTTCTAATAATAATGAAACATCAATATCCCAAACATCTTTCTTTGATAAAACAGCAGGATTGAATAGTAAATCTAGGGGTGGTTGAGATATACTTTTCTTTGTCGTCATGTCAGCTTCCGACATCTAGGGTTACATTAGTAGTAGATGGTATTAATTGGTATTGTCTAATATTATTTAGATTTGATATAAAATTGTGTTAGGGCAATTGGAAAAACATTCAAAAGTCACTGTTTTGTAAGATAGAAAAAGTGGAGAATGTTTACATCAATGGCTTCAAAGAAAGAGATAAGGGACAAGGAAAATCAAGAAAGACTTGCAAATGCGATCAGTACTTTGGACAGTATTGCTAGGAACAACAATATTCA
>JACMIO010000137.1 GCA_014381105.1 bacterium
GGCAGAGCTAGAGGGTTCAGAGTAGTAGAATTTTCAATTGTTGGTACTTGTGCGTCTATGAACTTTGTTGAAGAATTAAACGATTCGTAGCTTATTAATACAGTAAATACCAAAAATGAGATTAACAATAACACTCTTTTTTTATTCATTTCTTGATGTTATGTTAGTATGAAGAAACCTATATTTGAATTATAGTCATGTTGTCCAAACATCGCACTCCAATAATGCATCATTTCACTGCATATTCATATTTCAATATTGACGACTTTCTAATTAAACCTGTGATTGACATTAAGAATTCTTATCGAATTCCATGATTCAACATATCGATCTTCTCCATTGTAATTGTTCTATGTGTTTTTCTTAATTTTTACACGTTAAATCGATACAATGAAATTCAAGTGCCTTTTCTATGTTTGATATGACAAAGGATGAATCCTCAATAACATTTCTGAAATACAAGAACTTGAACGATATGTTAAAGGTGATATTGTTCTCTTCCCAGTCTGCATTAGGACTAACTCCTATGCTATATCACATAAGGTATAACGAAAAAGAGATTCTGTTTATTGAGACGGGCGCTCTAGGCGATGCATTAATTCACTACATAGTTCAAAAAGAAAGACCAAGCATGAAATTCATAGAACTGAGGCAACTTACAGGCGAATACACTTTTGTTGAAAAGATAGGAAATGATACACATTCAATTTACATTCCAATATTAGAATTAGACAGCTCCACCATTGAATTTCCAAATTAAACTGGAAATATCATGCGGCACGAGGTTTGTAGAATTCTGAGATTTACTAGTAATCATATTTTATATTCCTTTATTAGTAACTCAAATGCGAATTGATACTTTCAATAGAGTTACCAATAATTAGTTTCTTTAAATTAAGAGCTTTAAGGGCGTTATTTTGAACTCCGTAAATACAACATGAGCGTTTATAACTCCATTGTGCTCAATCCTTGCCGTTTTATATATGCAGATCCACATCGTATTTTCATCTGGAATCTTCCATGAATGTATATATCGCGATTGGAGGAAAAGTGGTTGATACTCTAATTTTGACTTAATTTGGCTAAAAAACTCCTTACTGGATTCTATTATATAGCACAGGTTTTAAAAATACCCACATAGACTAATAATATATGGCAGATGATAGATTATCTCAATTTTTAAAGGAAGGTAAAGGTTGGGAAAGAAAAGTAACCAATATACCAGGAGTGTTTTTGATCAAACTACCAGAATATAGGAGCAGGCCACCGTATATCGCTATAGAAATTAATCCAGTTGACACTTCAGGGATGGCAACAAAGAAACGAGGAATATTAATTAGATCTCGCTCCGAACTAGAAAAGATAAGCAATATTCTTACAAACGCCAAAATTATTCAACTGGCGGACAGTATTGATGAAGTAAATCCAGAGAAAAAGACAAAATCGTTGTCCACTGAAACAGACGTGTTTGAGATCTGAAAAAAAAGTAAGAACAATCTAAATCAAGTGAGTACTGTTAATTTATGACCTTCAAAGATCAAGATGCCTTTACGAATCATCCACTTCTTAGAAAAAATTTATTACAATTTAGAGAATATCAAAAAAATATTTCCAACCATGCTCTAAGTAAGAACACCCTTATAATTCTCCCCACCGCGTTAGGAAAAACAATTATATCGTTACTCGTTTCAGTAAATACACTGTATAATTATAGGAGCAAGAGGATCTTAATTCTAGCTCCTACAAGACCACTGGTTAACCAGCACTGGAAATCATTTCTGTCTTACTTAAAGTTCCTGGATGAGCAAACGGCTGTAGTAACAGGAAAAATACCACCATACGCCAGAAGTATTGTCTGGAATAGAAATGAGATTAGACTTGTTTTCTCAACACCTGAAGTAGTACGAAACGACATAAGAGAAAAAAGACTTGAATTAAATAATTTTTACTTGGTAGTCTTTGATGAGGCTCATCGCGCAGTTAAAGACTATGCGTATACATTCATAGCAGATCAATACATGAAACATTGCTCCTTTCCATTAATTCTTGGGTTAACTGCTAGTCCAGGTTCAGAAAAAAACAAAATTCAAGAAATTTGTAATAATTTGTATACTGAACATTTAGAGTATAAGACAGAGGAAGATCCTGACGTAATGCGATATATAAATCCAATTAACATTGATTGGGAATGGTTTGATCTTCCTTCGGAGTATCAGTACGTTAAATCAATATTGAAAAGTATGTTAGATGAAAAGCTTGATTGGCTAATTAGCAGAAAAATTATCACAAAAAACTCAAAATGGATTTTTAAAAGAGATTTAATTTCTATGGGTGATGAATTAAGGCGTACTTTGATCACAATTCCAGAAGAACGACGACGTTCGTTGTACTTTGCCTTAATGCAACAATCCAATGCACTCTCATTGATGTATTGTATAGAATTGATGGAAAGTCAAGGATTTTACTCCCTTGGAACTTTTCTAAATAGAATCCAGGAAGAAGGCGGTAAGAGTCACAAGATGTTGATTGACGATAAAAGAATAATAGAAATTAGAAGATTGGTTGAACAATTGGATAAAGAGCATCCGAAAATTCAACATCTTATCAAAATCTTGGGTGAAAGATTCAATTCTCAGATCAGTTCAAAAAATACTCGCAATTTGGGCCGGAGGGAATCGGAAAAGGATTCCAGAGCGCTTGTCTTTACTCAATATCGGGACACAGCACAACATATAGTTGAATTACTTACTAAAAACAAAGTTAGGGCATCAAAGTTCGTAGGGCAATCAAAGAGACAAGGAGATCCTGGAATGAAACAGGAAGAACAGAATACCATCTTGGAGAAATTTAGGGAAGGAGAGTTTAAAGTTTTGGTAGCTACTTCTATTGCAGAAGAAGGACTCGATATTCCGGAAGTCGATCTAGTTGTATTTTACGAACCAATACCAAGTGAAATTAGATATATTCAAAGAAGAGGGAGAACTGGAAGAAAAAATTTAGGTTCAGTCCTAATTCTTGCAACAAAGAACACGATTGACCAACGCTATCTAGATGTGAGTAGAAAAAAAATACAGAAGATGAAATCAATTCTTTCATCAATTGATACACAACTCAAATTCATATCGATTCATAGGATTTCCACACAAAAAGATCCAATGACCAAAGAAGAGATTGAATTTCTTGATTCATGCTTAGACAAATATGGTGAAAGAATAAAACAAGGTTTGGCCAAAGCAGGTATAGCCAAGTTTTCCCTCCCCAAATCTTCTTACTCTGCCAATGATTCAGGAATAAAGGGAATTAGAAATAGCGTTGAAAGGACTGCAAAAAAAATATACTCAATAGTATCTATGCATGGAAACAGCGGATTAGATATTCAACTTTTACATAAGTCATTGCGACAAGACGATGTGCTCGTAAACGCAGCGTTGAATATGCTCGAGAAATTGGAACGAATAAAAATCACTGGTGGCAAAGTAATTGCTTCAGATAATTTAGTAAAAATTCCAGGACAGGTCTTCAATATTGAGATAGAAAAGGTAGTGATGGGAAAAGCAATGGTATTGGTTAATAGTAAATGGCGAGCTATACTGAACCACTATGATTACCGTGGTCCTAGAGAATTGATAAAAAAGGGAAGAGAATTCAAGGCTAGTGGTGAACTTTATCGAGATAATAGTAGTCTGAATATACGCGTCGAACAAATTTTGTAGTTGACGTAGTGAGCAATAACATCATTTGATCTGGCTTGATACGATATATAATTTGGAATCAACTTATTAATTCTGGTTTATGTTGATTGATAATTCGAGACAGACCATTCATATAATTTTTAGCAAAAGTCGTTATTGGTTGTGACGAATACCAAATACATCCAAGCACCTGACAATCATGACAAGTTCTAGCAATATCCCATTGAGGAGCGCTCCAGATTTCTTCGATACTTTGCTCAATAAGATCATATTTGTTCTCTGATTTGTTAAATTTCCAACATGGTACCAATACAGTACCATCTGCATTGACAAATGTACTCTTCCATACTCCGCATTCGTCGAAAGCAGTTCGCCCATTTTCTAATATCTGTTCAAAGTACTCGGGGGGAATCATAATTTGAGGAGATGACTTTCTTTTCCTGTAGTCCAAGATACTTTCACAAACTTTTGTCATGGTTTTACGATCTGGTAATAATGAATAAGATACGTCGGCTCTATCTTCTACGAAGGTTAAAGAAACTGCATTTGATCCCAACTCCTTAGCTCTGTCAAAATAGCTCTGATCAATAAATTCTTCTGTGTTATATTTTGTAATCACACTGTTGAAATAATGTGATATGTTATTCTGATTAAGTAGTTCAATGTTTTCCATAACCCGGTAGTATGTCTTACTGGAAACACCACGTACCTTACAATAAGGTTCCTCATGAACCGAATCAATACTGCACGTAATAAACTGGATGTATTTCTTTTGTTTCTCTAGATCGACATTATGCAAAAGAGAACAATTTGTAATCAGAGACGTGGGCATATTGAGATCATTGAGATATTTCACAAGATCCATAAAATCCGGTCGGCTTGTTGGTTCGCCGCCTTCAATAATTGACCAGACGCAATATTTTGAGACTTTGTCAAAAATGCTCTTCCACTGCTCTGTAGTTAGGTCTCTTTCCTTAACAAGTTTCAGTTGTCCGTCTTTGTTGGAATCACCGAAAGGACACATAGGACAATAAAAATTACAATAATGGGTCAAACTAAAAACAGCCACGAATGGACGTCGTTTTCCCATGGCTCTATTGAATGACCACTTGCCAAGTAACTTCAAAGTTCGTATTTTGTCTACTTCCAACCAATCTTTCTGGACGTCACAATCGTATTATCTATTGGGATTACTTCAATCATAAATCAAAAATCATATTTGAAAAAATCTATTCCATTTTTGCAAATTTTAGATAAATTGACTGATTCTCTAATGAGTCTAATTTTGCATCCTGTAGTTTGGCCTCAACAAAGACTGTCTTCCTAAATTTAGCCCCGCTCAAATCGCAATTTCTTAAATCTGACCACATAAAGTTTGTACCAGAAAGATTGGCATTCGTCAATTTGCTATTTTTTAAATTTCCGTAAAGAAAAATAGCATCAGTTAAATCAGCTTTCTCAAGATTTGAATCCATAATTTCAGATTGAGCAAAATTAGCTCTCTGTAAATTGCAGTTTGACAGATTAGTTCCATTACACTTTATGCCGTTCAAGTACGCATTTGAAAGATCCTTACCCGAAAAATCTTTCCCACTAAGATCGATTTTATCAAAGATGTTGGCCATTCTCCATTCATTAAATTCCTTGATTTTCGAATCTTGTAGAAGTCCCAACCAGTCTACTTTTTCACTCACTTTTAAGACATTATTTTTTTTGATATATCAATATTCTCCTAATGAAACTTATTATATATGATAATCATATCAAAAATTAACATATGGCAGAAAGTACGAAAACTAATTCACCACCACGAATAATGATTGTGGACGATGAATCTGATATTCTTTCGGTCATAAAAAGAGGATTAGAGTCAAAAAATGATTTCATGGTTGACACATTTTCAAAGGCTGATGATGCCATTGAAAATTTTCAGAATCATCCTCCAAACTATTATGATCTAGTAATTACTGATATTAGAATGCCAAAAGTAAATGGGTTTGAGCTTTATAGGCGAATCAAAGATACTAATCCTCACATGAAGATTGCATTTATCACGGCGTTTGAAATAAACAAGGAAGAGTTCAGTAAGGTAATTCCATCAGTTAATGTTACTCATTTTATTAGTAAACCAGTCAGTATATCAAAGCTAAGAGAGAAAATCAAATCAATTCTTGATGACAATGATGCAGAAGCCTAAATATGAAATCAATTTTGGTTTGATTTCGTAATTGTGGTTGTTAGTTTTGGTGGTTTAGTCTGAGCCGGTGATGGGTAATGCCTTAGCAGCAGGAAAATTAAATGTATTTTGTTCCTGTTCTTCTGAAGTTACCTTCTCAAATTCTAAAGTAATTTCTATTGGTCCATTGAATTTAGAGCTAATTTCATTGGCCAAGTTGGCTATTTCATTTTTGTCATTAAATTCTTTAGATCCCTGAAGGAAAACTCTACTTTGTCTAAATAATGCCTTTCCTCCATACTTTTTTTGCAGAAAATCTAGTAATTCTTTAACTTTTTCTTGTGGAATATCATTATAGTAGAAACATATTCCATTAATCAATTCCTTGTCAAAAGGTGTTCCATATCTAAACCAAAAAACACCAAAATGTTCATACTCTCCTTGTAAACACTTTATTTCCCAATGATTAGCCTTTTCCTGGGGATAGGTTGAATTTAATAGGTCATTAACCGCTAAACGCCAATATCTTACACGCATTTGAGGATATACCAAATTATCATTATAATAATGTGACGAAATTTTGAGATAACTTCACTTTGCTCAGTTCACAAATGTTTGGATAATATAGACAATTCCATACTTAATTCGTAGTGCAATTTCAACTGAAATAGATAAAAATAATAATGTATCAGGCAGCTTAACTGTTGGCAATTGAAATCAAAAAGAACAAAAAAAACAGACAAGAATATTTTGAGCGATTCAGTTCGTGATTACAAAATTGAGTCTAATTCTATTTCATTACTAATTGATGGTATGGCAAATTCTGGCGGGTTTGAATCTAAAAATCTTTGGAACGGTATTGATATTATTCGCACAATGACAAAGGATAGAAATTGTACTAGATTCTTGTCATTTGTGGGCTCTATTATCTCAACAGGAGCTAGAGGAATCATAAAAGATATGCTAAAACGCAAAATGTTCGATTGTGTTATCACAACTTGTGGCGCACTAGATCATGATATAGCACGCACTAGTACAAAATATTACTCGGGTGACTTTCGGATGGATGATGGCATGCTTTATAGAAAGAACATACATAGATTGGGAAATGTACTAGTACCTCAAAATAATTATGGGCCAGTTATTGAAAATAAAATGCAGGCTTGTCTAAACAATCTGTATAAACAAGGACTGCGAAGTATCTCGACGTTTGACATAACAAGAAGTATTGGAGAGACATTAGATGATACTTCGTTCCTGTACTGGGCATACAAGAATGACATTCCAGTCATAGTTCCTGGAATAGTAGATGGAGCCGTTGGAAGTCAGATATGGTTCTTTTATCAGAAACACAAGGACTTTAATTTAAATATTTTACTGGATGAAACTAGGCTATCTGATTTGGTTTATGAAGCGACCAAAACAGGTGCTTTTATTATTGGAGGTGGAATTTCAAAACACCATACATTGTGGTGGAATCAATTCCGAGGAGGATTAGACTATGCCGTTTCTATAACAACAGCTTCTGAGTGGGATGGTAGCTTGAGCGGTGCCCTAGTTGCCGAAGCAATCTCCTGGGGAAAAGTGAAGGGGAAAGCTAGACAAACTACAATACATGGCGAGGCAACGACATTGTTACCGTTCATGTATGCTGCATTATTGAAATAAGATGATCAATTCATTATTGATTATCAATTTCAATTAGCAGTTGCATTTCTATCTATTATTTTTATAGAGTTTATCTTTGCGGAATCTGGATCTTGTGGTTGTTCATTTTGTACCGTTGCTAATGCAGCGATTTTATCGACAGCATCCATGCCATTTACTACTCGACCGAACACTGTATACTGGTTGTCTAAAAATTTAGAGTCGTTCAATACAATGAAAAATTGTGAACCAGCGCTATTGGGATCTGATGATCTTGCCATCGAAACTATTCCCCTTTCATGAGGTATGTTACTGAATTCTGAGTCAATTCTATAACCCGGATCGCCCGTACCCCACGCCGCTTTGTCTGTACTATTCTTAGTATTCGGATCTCCGCCTTGGATTACAAATCCTTTCACAATTCTATGGAATATCGTTCCATTATAGAATCCAGATTCTGCAAGTTTCTCAAAATTAGACACATGGTTCGGTGCTACTTGTGGGAAGAATTCAATGGTTATAGGGCCTTGAGCCGTTTCCAGTACGGCGAGTTTAGATTGATTATTTGATTCCATGACACTACTAGTAGTAGAAGTGCTGTTTATTGAAAATTTCTCTTGATTTTCAATAATTTCATTATACGGGTCCGATGTGGTTTTTGGCATATAGTTTTTATTGACTTCATAAACTAGAACTCCAAAAAATAGACCCGGCCTATTACTATTGAAGCTGTCCGATGAGTATGCAAGTTTCAACGGTTGGTCAACTGTGGCATTTTGTGGATATTTGATATGTTTTGCATAAATGGCCATGGCTCCTGGTTGATATTCCCCTGAGGGGGCACCATTTAGAATATACGAGACAGGAGTAAAAGGTATCAATTGTCCAAGTAAGGTACTATTCCAGAAGAAAGTAGTAGGAGTAAATCCATCTTGTTCTACATATCTATTTTCATCAAATCCACCTATTCTTATAAACCACTGCTTCTTGCTTTCATCTCCGCCATTGCCCAAAACATAGAGCTCGCTACTATTGATCCCACTAAACCTTTGTCCTACGATGTATACTACTATGTAATCAGATTTTAGATCTTTGGCAATTTTGAGACCATTTTCAGTTTGATCCATAAACATCTTGGCTATGGTTGCTATTCGCGTTTGATTAATTGTAGCGTTGTCGGCCAAACTAGTTCTATTTGCCAGTGTTGTTATCCAGTAACCATAATCCCACCAAGATGCAACTACTGAATTAGACGATGTATTAGCAGCTATCCAGTCTAACGCATTTATCCAATCATTGGTCTTGATTCTGAATCCAGTACCTCCGTTTGCTATTGAAGGAGGAATGTCAGCAGAACTTAACCAATTTGAATTCTGTGGATATATGATGCCATTATCTATTACTGGAATCGAAACTAGTACAACAACAATAACGGCATACACAATTTTTATCGGCTTGTCCATCTGAGAAGTTTTTTCAACTTCAGTCTTTCTTTTTCGTTTATGTGAAGGTTCTGTTGCCTTGTAATTGATTACAGTTCTTGTGATTTCATAAAGTCCTATTCCTGCCAAGAGTATTATTCCAATAGACGAGAATACAAGTAAGCGAGCAAAAGTTGCACTTACGTAAACTCCCGTAATTCCAATTATCAGGGCTAATATTGACATGTCATTCCTACGTCTGAATGCCATGAGCGCTCCAAACCCTGCAAACATCAACAGAATTGAATAATCTGTAAAGTATTCTACCAAAGTTGGCGTAAAGTGTTCGGCAACTGATTCAACAAGCGGATTCTGAGAAGATAAAAATGGGTTAACTGCATTTAGATATCTGAATGAGGACCCATGGAAACTTCCTGAAATAACAATTCCTATTGCAATAGCAAAAAAAGCTCCAATCAATATCCAATTGTTTCTTAAAGTATTGGATGAACTAAATTTCCTAACAACTGATGAAGCTATCAGGAATATTGTTCCTCCAATGAGGGCAATACCCGGAAGTCCGAAAACAAAAGACAATCCTGGTCTGGGTGACAGACCAGCCGCGAATAATGTTGCTGCGGTAAATACAATCGCAACAATTAGTGGGACTTTAATGTCATTTCTCAGGAAGGTTACTGCGAAAAAGAATAATGAAATTGGTATACTAAAGTACTGAATTCCACCCCATGAAGCATTTGCAAGACCTAGTAATAGTCCACCTGCAATTGCTTTTACTACAGCTATGTTCGGCCTGTGTTTCGTAGCTGATATGAGTAAATAAAGGGCCAATAGTGCAAGAAACAGCCCTAGTGGTTCAGATTTGAACCAGCCTAGATTTCCTCGTTGAATAAGGGCAGGTGTAAAGGCAATTAGCAATGCAGAAAACAAACCCGCGGTAGTTCCACCAAGTGATCTGACTAATGCAAAGACGACAATTGTTGTTAGTGATCCTACTATGACCGGTAAGATTATTGTGAAGTCTAAAACAGAACTATTTCCCCCAAATATTTTGTATAGGTATGCCGCTGTCACATGAAGTCCAACCTGCGATGTCCTAGGTATGTCTCGACCATCCGGATACCAAGACATGTTATCATGCCACTTTAGATATGCCTCAAGACCGTTATCGATAATGTACTTTGTTGCCCTATAATCGAAATACGGATCAAACTCATTGAGATAATATCCGTACTTTATAGGATAAGAACGCATAATGAAAGCTGTTGAAAATGCAATGGCTAATACTGCGATAACTAACATATGACGAACTTTGAAATTATAATTTCCTACATGAAATAGGACTCCGTCTCCAGATAACATGATAATGCTTGTTGATTTTACTCATTTTTTAACGTACTGAAAATAATTTTGACTATCGTATTTTCTAAAAAATAACAACGATGATAGATTTATCAAATTTTTTTTATTTTGTTTCTAATAAAAGAAAGGGGGAGGTAAGAGGAAATATTGACTGCGGAAGTATTACCTCTTTGATTTTGCTTTTGATTTAGTTCCTTTCTTAGCAGACTTCGATTTCTTTTTAGCTGCCATTTTCAATGATATTAGAAAAACAGATCGTATATAAGTTTTAATTTTTGAAAAAAAATTTTAGCTATTCTGACTCTAGAATCTCTGTTTTACATACTGTGACCAGTTCTGAGAATCGTATTGCATCTTCTTTATTACCTACAATTGTACCATAATGCATTGGAATTGCAATTTTTGGATTAATCAGTTCATTTATTGCCTTTGATGCTTCCTCAGCTGTCATGACATAAGTTCCCGAAACAGGTACTAGTGCAATAGTTGAGTTTGTATTCTTCATTTCTGGGATGATATCGGAATCTCCAATGTGGTACAAACGATCATTACCAAATTCTACAATAAATCCAATTTTCTTGTCATTCTTTGGATGAAATTCCTTATCAACATTGTATGCATGAACAGTTTCTATTTTCAAGTCATTCACTTTAACACTATTACGAGGATCAATACCAATCGAATCTTTCACACTTAGACTCTTTAATTGCGATAGACACTCTTGAGCAGAAACAATGACCGTAGTTTCATTAACAATGTTCTTTAAATCTTCAATTGACAAGTGATCGAAATGATTATGAGTTATTAGTACAATATCGGCGTCGGAAACATTCTCGTGTTCTTTACTTAATTTGTAAGGATCGATGTAGATTTTCTTACTTTCATAAATTATCTTAAAACCTGCATGTCCGGTCCATATTATATCAATATCATTGTACTCGAACATGAATAATTAGAAATGGATTGCCGATTTAAAGCTACCCTTCAAAATATCGATTAGCTATTATAATTTTATTTTTGGAAAGCGTAATTGTTGTTACTTCTGCATCTTTTAGTCGATTCAAGAGTATCCCATCTAATGTAGCAACGCCATATCTTCTGTTCTTGATTGTGTAATTGAGAATTTCGTTATCTACATTTTTTGACTTACCAATATCTTTGATTTCAAATTTCAATTTAGATATTTGAATCGCTGTATTTGCTATCATTGATTTTTTGGGCCCTGATTTTTTTTTAATTAATTCGAGTTCATCAAGAACAAATGTAGGTACAATGAACCTTAATTTCCCAATTTCGTACTCGACTTTATCCAAGCATTTGACTGGATTGGAAACTAATGCAATGAGAAAACTAGTATCACAAATTATTTCCATCTATACATCCCCGAAAAATCATAAATTGATAGACCAGTCCTGATTATTTAGATTTAATTCTATATGTATCTATTCAGTGTACTTCTTTAATACGGACAGCTTTGAACCATAAGTGAATTTATTAAATTTACACATGGATTCCCAATTAATTTTCTGTCTATCAAAAGGTTCATTATTAAGAATCAAAGTCTAATATTAGACTAGTTGAAAACAATAGAAACGAATATTGTCATAGATTCTACTCCAGAGAAGATTTGGGATGTCCTGACTAATTTTGAGGAATACGAATTGTGGAATCCGTTCATGACAAAAGTAGTAGGAAATGCTAGCTTGGGTTCTAAAATTGAAGTTAACATCAAGACGATCAGTGGAAAGAATAGAAGTTATTATCCAACCATAACGAAATGCGAAACAAACAAGGAATTAAGATGGAAAGGAAAGTCATTTTTGCCTGGTGTTTTTGATGGAGAACGCGTTTTTGTCCTGAAAAAATCCGACGATGATAAAGTTTCATTCTCCCATAAGGAAATATTCAGTGGCCTGGGTGTTAAATTAGTTGGAAACAAGTTAGATGAAAATCTTCGGGAAGGATTTGTTAGGATGAACGAGGCCCTAAAAGTTAGAGCTGAAAATCTCTGATTGAATTTTTGAAACTAATCTTCTAAACCTATATGGAAGTTTGTAATCTTCTGCATTCCTTAACTAATGTTTCCATATCCTCTTCTAGAACCTTACGAAGTTTATTGTTGTAAATTATAGCTGCAGGATGTACTGTGAGAAAATAAAGTCTGTTATCTTTTTGAATGAATTTGCCACGATTACCAAGGATTGAACTACCACCAAGTAATGATTGGTATGCTGTTCTACCTAAGATGCAAATAATTTTAGGCGAAATAATAGAAATTTCCCTTTCAAGATAATTTTTACAAGTACGTCGTTCTTCTTCCGTCGGAACTCTATTACCCGGTGGTCTACATTTCACGACATTAGTGATGTATACTCTTGATCTAATTACTCCCACCTTCGTTAAAGTTTCGTCAAGGATTTTTCCTGCCATTCCCACAAATGGTCTACCTTTCTCATCCTCATTCCTTCCTGGAGCTTCTCCGATAAACATGATACTTGCTTTAGAATCACCGTCTCCGGGAACTGCATTAGTTCTGCTTTTACACAAGTCACATGATTTGCAATTAATAACTTCTGCATGAATCTTTTCAATAGAGTCGTTAGGCATTTCCATTTCCTATATACTATTATTGATATTGAAACTTGCTAATATTATCGTACTTTGGATCAAACAAAGAATTATTTGATATGGTCATTTCATTATTATCTCATTGAGGACAAATTTGCAATGATTACAATTAGGACCTTTTTTGCATTTAAAAGGAATTATTAGATAATTCAAATTCTCTACCACTTTGACAAATAGTTTTAACCATTGATTATTATTAACACATTATGCATAAAATAGTATGATGAGCTCGAAAGTAAATCAGTTGGAAAATCAACAAGATGAAGCGACTGAGTTGAGCCACTTTAAGAAATTTCAGAGTAAGGATGAAAGGGATAAGCAGAACAAGGTGGTTGAAACCAAGGATAATTTTACAACGGACATTGTGATGACAGAGCCTAATAGAACTCCTCGTGAAAAAATAAATATTGAAATTGATATATTTCAAAGGACGGTAGTTTTCAGTAGTGACTTTACTATGTGGATTTGAGTCTATAGTAACTCATGTGGCCAAGTTCTGAATAATTTTAATTTTATTGCGTTAAAAATGATCTAGTGTGGCCATCACTTTGATTAATCGCAAGTAGATATGATTTAAAAATGATGGTCAATTAGATATTTTCTAATTGAGTTCTAAGCAGGTTACATTGAAGTATCATAAAGGAACAATAGTGATAAGCGGACTCGAAAGCTTGCCTTACACAACAATTGACTCAAGAACCAATTCCCTGATTTCCTACGGAATAAATTATAAAAAAATTACTGAATACCTTAAAGAAAAAAATGTAGACTATGAAGACCTTGTATTGAACCTGTTACCTCTGGGGCAACTTCCAAAAATTAAGGTAAAGTTGCGTGATTATCAAAGAGAAGCAATTGAGAGCTGGAGTCAAGAAAAAAGGGGATCCATAGTCCTTCCAACAGGAGCCGGAAAAACTATAATTGGTTTAAAAATTATTGAGATGATTAACTCCCCAACGTTGATTGTCGTGCCTACGCTCGATCTTATCAAACAGTGGACTCAGATACTCTCACAAAGTTTCAATATTGAAATAGGGAACATTGGTGGGGGAACCGAGAATATTCAAGCAATTACTGTATCGACTTATGATTCTGCCTATATTAAAGCCCCATCGATTGGAAACAAGTTCCTTTTGATAGTATTTGATGAGGTTCATCATCTGCCCGCGCCATCATATAGACTAATCGCAGAAACATACATTGCGCCATTCAGACTAGGTTTAACAGCTACCCTAGAACGCGAAGATCACTTGGATGCAGATTTCCCATATCTGATTGGAAAAACTACCTTTCGAATTACAGCGAATGAGTTGGCTAAAAATAATTATCTGGCAAACTATGTTATAGAACGAAAACAAACTTTCATGTCAGAAGAAGAATATCAGAAATATAAAGAAAATATGGCTGTGTATCATACTTGCTTAAGAAAAATTGGACTAAAAATGAATTCTTACAATTCATTCAAACGGTTAATCATGATTTCATCCCGAAATAATTTGGCCAGACGAGCCCTTGTAGCAAGAAACAAAGCTATTGACATAGCCCTCAATAGTAGATCTAAAATGGATGAAGTCCGAAAAATACTATCCGAAAACAAGAATATTAAAACAATAATATTCACACAGCATAACAAGCTAGTGTACGATATTTCCAATGCCTTTCTAATCCCATTTATCACATACAAGTCTTCCAAAGAGGAAAGAGAGGACGTACTTGGTGGTTTTAGAGACGGAAGGTATAAGGCAATTGTTACCTCAAAAGTATTGGATGAAGGAATAGACGTTCCCGATGCGCAGCTGGGTATTTTGGTTAGTGGGACTGGTAGTAGTAGAGAGTTTGTACAAAGATTGGGTAGATTACTGAGACCAAAGAATGATAATCAACAAGCAAGATTAATTGAAATCGTATCTAGTGGTACTTCAGAAACACTAACTAGTAAAAGAAGACAAAGAAGCATGACAGGATAAATTCTCAGTTTATAGGTGCGTTTTGTAATTATTGTTCCCATATAGATCTTCAAGTCAACTTTTGAATGATGTCAACTTCAACTGGCTATCCCTATCTGAAAAATCAACAGTAGATTTTACCATTCTAAGTGTACTACTGTCCTTGGAATCTCTAACATAAATTACATAAATCAACGCATAACTTTTTCTGATTGTTTTTCTTATTACTCTACCAATCCTTTGTGCAATCTGATTGAAATTTGAACTATTTGAAATTATTATTGCTATTCTGACATCAGGTATGTCATATCCAATTTCAAGGGTATGAACAGATAGCAATGGAAAGTATTCTTTTCCCCATTCTTCTAAAATTTTCTTTCTTTGAGCAATAGGTATCTTGTTGTGAATCGATCTAGATGGTATTCCATATGACTCTAGTGTTTTCTCTATTTTCAATATTGAATCAATTGTTTCACTAAATATCATTATAGGTTCTGATGGATGTTTTCTAACTATATTTACGGCAGACAACATTTTGTTACTAGCCGAGCTGAGTAATTCTTTTCTTTTTCTGACGTTTGCAAACCAAAGTTTCGCTAAATTTGCATTATATCCTCCTTTGAATAATAAGATTGAAATTTTTTTCGGATCATATGCCCCAAGTTTCCTTGAGAGAAATGATATCTTGTTGGTAGTCTCAATATAGATTGTTTTTTCAGATTCTGTAAAACTAACAGGGACAGAAACAATTTGCGGTTTGGCTAGTCTCCCGTCTGTGACTGCATCTTTAATCATATACTTCCTAACTGGTGGTAAAGCTTTAATTATTGTATTATACCTCGGATCATTCTCATTTATGGTAGCGGTTAATCCTAATACAGCTTTAGTTGGATCATTCTTTAATATATCCAATATTTTACTAAATTCTTTGGCTGACTCACTCAGCAGATGAATTTCATCAAGAATTAACATGTCGGAATCTTTCAGCAGTTGTAAATGATTTATGATACTCTGATAAGTGCCTATAGTAATCTCTCTAATATCCTTCTTCTCTCCAAAAAATGTCCCAACGGATTCACTTGGCAAGCCATAGCCAACCAGACGATTTACGTTCTGCTCAATAAGAACAATTCTTGGTACAAGAAACAAAATTCTAAATTCCTCCTTTGCATTACCCCCTCCTCCAGGTTTAGCAGGGGATGCAGCGTCTTTGGCTAATCTTATTTCCGCCAGCCTGCGTGCACATTCAAAAGCAATTTCAGTTTTTCCTGTGCCAGTACTATAGATTATTGAGCCTTTAAAATTATTACTCAACCATGCATTGACTGCCTTTATTTGATCGTCCTGTAGTTCAAAAGGGAATTTCAGGTTTAGAATCGCAGTCAACATTGTAAATTCGGATCTATCTTCTAAATTCTTTACTAAGACCTACAATTTTTTTGTAAAATACAATTAGAATTTCTACTCGCCAAAAAATTGGAATTAAATATATCGATGGGTAATTGAGGATATGGTTATTCGCAAACCAGTACTACTAGTTGATGATACTGAGAATTCACGACTTGCAATAGAGCTTTTGGAAGATAATAATATTAAATTTGTTGAATACCATGTAAGAAAATTTGAAGAAGATTGTTGCGTGGAACTACCAACCACTAGAGCTCCAGCATTATTTGCACCTGAAGGCATATTTAGGAATCTTGAAGGAATTAAAGTATATCTAACTGTTGAAAAAAAGAATACATCTGAAACTAGTGAGAGTGCCTACTGGTAAGAATCACACTACAACATAAAAGGGAGTAGGGGTGGTGGAGGAGTAGAATTCCAAGACGACAATGATTACGGGTTTGTCAAATTGAAAATCAATAGTAATACGCTTTCTGGGTAGTTTATTTCGACAGGTGGGAAGATACTGGATACGTTTAGCCTGGTCAA